>DASQCY010000280.1:0-1544 GCA_035634495.1 Allostellaceae bacterium | reverse complement strand
TGCTCTCGTCGCAGTTCTTCAAATGCAGATTGTGCGCCCTCTGGGCAGCAACAGTGCTCTCCCAAGCGGCGTTGCGGCCGTTTGGACGGTAGTCGTGCCCTGAGAAGAGGCGGGTGTCGCTGGGCAGCTGCAGAATCCGCTGAATGGTCCGCCAGAGCTGCCGAGCATCACCTCCCGGGAAATCGGCGCGCGCCGTCCCCGAATCGGGCATGAAGAGAGTATCGTGAACGAAAGCCGCGTTCCCCATGACGTAGGTGACAGAGCTGAGGGTATGACCGGGGGACAGCAATACCCGCACATCCATCTCACCAACTGTGAATCGTTCTTCATCTGCAAACAAACGATCCCACTGCGACCCGTCCACAGGGACGCTGTCCGGCAGATTGTAAAATGCTTTCCATAGCCTCTGCATCTCAACCACGCGCTCACCGATGCCGGTCGACGCACCAGTCATGTCCTTCAAATAGCCAGCAGCAGAAAAGTGATCTGCGTGCGGATGGGTATCGAGGATCCATTCCAGGGTGAGCCCATGTGCTTCGATATGCTTCAACAATCGATCCGCCGAGGTCGTTCGCGTCGAGCCTGATCTTGGATCGAAGTCGAGGACCGGATCGATGATTGCGGACTTTCGGGTCACCGGGTCGGCGACGACATATTGAACGCTGCCAGTTGCTTCGTCATGGAAGCCGGTCACATCGGGTGACACGCCCGTATTCGCCGCTGTCGCTGGCGATGCCAACTGCAGATGATCTGGCCTAGCGGCCGACACAGACTCGAAAATCGCGTTTGTCATTGTCTCTGCCTCTTCGTCCCGCCGGTTATTCGCTGCGGGCAGCGCGCAAGTTTCGACGCCCGCGCGCGGCCGTCATCCAGATTGCGACGCCAGCAAAACCACGCTCCACATTCGGTTGGCGCCGTTCGGTGCCTTTCAGTCCCGCGGCTGCGGTACGATGCGGATATAGGGCCGCGGTGCCTTCCAGCCTTGCGGGTAGGTCTTGCGGGCGTCGTCGTCGCTGACCGAGCTCGCGATGATCACGTCCTCGCCCTGCTTCCAGTTAACCGGCGTTGCCACCTTGTGCTTGACGGTGAGCTGCAGCGAGTCGATCACGCGGAGCACCTCGTCGAAGTTGCGGCCCGTGGTCATCGGGTAGACGAGAATGAGCTTGATCTTCTTGTCGGGCCCGACGACGAAGACGTTGCGCACGGTCTGGTTGTCGGCAGCAGTGCGCTTCGACGCGTCACCGTTTGCGCTCGCCGGAAGCATGCCCCAGGCTTTGGAAATGCTCAGGTCCGGGTCGGCGATCATCGGGTAGTTCGGCGCGAAACCCTGGGTCTCCTTGATATCTTTTGCCCACGTCGAATGATGGTCGAGCGGGTCGACGGAAAGCCCGATAATTTTCACGTTGCGCCGGTCAAACTCGGGCTTGAGCTTGGCCATGTAGCCGAGCTCCGTGGTGCATACCGGCGTGAAGTTCTTGGGATGCGAAAACAGCACGGCCCAGGAATCGCCGATCCAGTCATGGAAGCGGATGCGGCCTTCCGTC
>DASQCY010000279.1:0-3106 GCA_035634495.1 Allostellaceae bacterium | reverse complement strand
GGGATCGCACGAATCGGGGTCTTTCTCGGCTATCCGCAGGCGGATGCGTTTGTCGCCGATCTGCTCGGCCATCTCACCTCGGTCGAGCGGCACTATGCCGAGCTCTTCGAGCACGCTCCGAGCCTTTCCGGCCCCGGCAACCTCGTCTTCACCGGAGTCGAGGATGATCCGGAAACGCTGCGCACTCTTTCTCGGCTCGGCTTTAACAAGCCGCCTCCGGTTGCCGCATTGTTGCGCGGCTGGCATCACGGAAGATTACGCGCAACCCGAAGTCAACGGGCGCGCGAGATCCTGACCGAGCTCGTTCCGGAGCTGCTGCGCACCTTCGGCGCGACACCCCATCCCGATACGGCACTGCTGCGGTTCGACCAATTTCTGTCGCGCCTGCCAGCCGGAGTGCAATTCTTCTCGCTCTTTCATGCCAACCCGGGACTGCTGGAGCTGGTTGCCGAGATCATGGCCGGAGCCCCGCGCCTGGCCGAGCAGCTGGCGCAGCATCCGGCACTTCTCGACCCGGTGCTGACCGAGGGGTTCTTCGCAGCGCCGCCCGAGCGCAGCGCGCTCGCCGCAGATCTCGACCAAGTGCTCGCCGTTGCACGAGATTACGAGGACACCCTCGACGGGCTGCGGCGATGGGCCGGAGAGCGGCGGTTTCAGGTCGGGGTTCAGCTGTTGCGCCGCGCGCTCGATGGGAGGCAGACGGGCGAGATCCTCGCCGACATCGCCGAAACGGCACTCGCAGCGCTGCTCCCGGCGGTGGAGGCGGAATTTGCTCGCCGTCACGGCCGGGTGCCTGGCGGCGTGCTCGCGGTGATCGGGATGGGTCGGCTCGGCAGCCGCGAGATGACTCTCGCCTCGGATCTCGATCTGATCCTGATCTACGACCTCCCGCCCGGCAGCGAGATGTCGGACGGACCGCACCCGCTCCCGATCGCCAGCTATTATGCCCGATTGAGCCAGAGGCTGATCGGCGCGATTACCGCGCCGACCGCAGAGGGCCGGCTTTACGAGGTCGATATGCGCTTGAGACCTTCGGGGGCGTCGGGACCGATCGCGTCTAACCTCCCGAGCTTCACTCGCTACCAACGAGAATCCGCATGGACCTGGGAGCACATGGCGCTGACCCGAGCGCGTCCGGTTGCCGGCGATCCGGCGCTGCGCATGCGAATCGCCGATGCGATCGGCTCTGTCCTCGCATCGAAGCGCGACGCCTTACGCCTTCTGGTCGACGTCGCCGATATGCGGCGGCGCATCGCGAACGAGAACCCGCGGCCCTCTCTCTGGGACTTGAAGAACCGGCGCGGCGGGCTGATCGACCTCGAATTCATCGTGCAATATCTGCAGCTGCGCGAGGCCGCTTCATCTCCGCAACTCTTGTGCTGCGGTACCGAACAAGCGGTCCGCACACTCGCCGCGGTGGGGGCGCTGTCGCCGCAAGCGCAGCGCGAGCTGCTCGACGCCCTCGCGTTGTTACGCCATGTGCAGGCGCTGCTGACCTTGTTGCGCGACGGGCCGGCTGATGAGGGCGCCTTCTCCGAGGCTGACGCCGCCACGCTGGCGCGCTGCGCCGGTGCGGTTGACTTCGCCCGGCTAGACGCGGATATCACCGCCGCGACCAAGCGCGTTAGTGGCTGGTATCGGCGGCTGATCGAGGCACCGGCCTGCCGCGCCGCGCAACAGATGGCAGAAGATACAGGAGAGAGCGCAGGATGAGCGTCGAGCTCGGCGACAAAGCCCCCGATTTCACATTGCCCACCGACGGCGCCGGCAGCGTCACGTTGTCCAAGCTCAACGGCAAGAAGGTGGTTCTCTATTTCTATCCCAAGGACGACACCTCGGGCTGCACTGCCGAAGCCTGCGGATTTCGCGATTCCTTTCCGGATTATGGCGGAACGGGTGCCGTGGTAATCGGCATATCGAAGGATTCGGTCGCATCGCACGACAAATTCAAGAAAAAGCACGGACTGCCGTTCATCCTCGCCTCCGACGCGGGCGCCGATGTGTGCGAGAAGTACGGCGTGTGGGTCGAGAAGAGCATGTATGGGCGCAAATACATGGGCATCGAGCGCGCCACCTTCCTGATCGACGGGGCGGGGATCGTGCGCGGCGTCTGGCACAAGGTCAGAGTGCCGGGACACGTCGGCGAAGTGCTGAAGGCGGTGCGCGCCCTCTGACTGCGACGGTCAGCAAGACTCTAACCGGCGAGGCGGTGGCGATCCTTGCCACCGCCGATCCCGCCGCCAAGGTGGCGATGAGCCGAGCGCTCGCCTTGGCGTGGAGCGAGGGCGCGATCAAGATCGGCCAAGCGGTGCCGCCCTCGCGTCCTGCACGGCCGGAACGTCCATTGCTACGCCCGCCCAGGGAGATGCCGAAGCGCCGGGCGTTCGGCTCACGGGCGGGCCGCGTGGCGCTGATCCACGCCCTCGCCCATATCGAGCTCAACGCCGTCGACCTCGCTTGGGACCTGGTTGCCCGGTCCGTCGGCGAGGGACTGCCGCGCGACTTCTTCGACGAGTGGGTCGGCGTCGCGGCCGAGGAAGCCTGCCATTTCGAATTGCTGGCCGGTCGGCTCGCAGATTTCGACGCGCGCTATGGCGACTTGCCGGCTCATGACGGGTTGTGGGAAGTCGCCGCCGCAACCGCCGACGATCTGTTAGCGCGTCTGGCCGTCGTGCCACTGGTGCTCGAAGCGCGCGGGCTCGACGTGACGCCCGAGATGGCCGCCCGACTCGAGCGGGTCGGCGATGCTGAAAGTGCGAAGATCCTGCGCCGAATGTATCGCGACGAGATCGGTCATGTCGCCACGGGAGTGCGCTGGTTCGATCGCCTCTGCCTGGTACGCGGGCTGGACCCGGAGGCGGTCTTTCAAGAGCGCGTCCAGCGCTTCTTCAAGGGTGATCTGAAGCCGCCCTTCAACCACGAGGCCCGTGCCCGCGCGGGCTTTCCGAGGCGTTACTACGAGCCGTTGGCCGCGCGTGAGCGGGGCTAGACGTTAGAGCTACCCCTTGATCTCGATATCCTCGTACGACGGGAAGGGGCTCATCCAGACATCGCCGATCGTGTGCTTGGTGACGCGTGGGCCGATGCCCATCAAAGCGCGGAAGTC
>DASQCY010000278.1:0-15381 GCA_035634495.1 Allostellaceae bacterium | reverse complement strand
CGAGCTCGTCGACTACGCCGGTGAGGGCCTGCCGAGCTATCTATGGCACAAGATCGCCGGGCCGGGAGAGACGGCGCAGGAGGTCGGGCGCAAGCGCGCTGCATGAGAAACCGGGAGCTTCTCGTACCGGAACGCCACGGGGTCATCAAGGGTGCCGGTCGTCACGTCGATCTCGTCGGGGGAATCGGTGTGCTCGAATGTGAGTTGTGTCGGCGTTGTCAGGTTGACATATCGCCACCACAGAAGCTCCAATCAGGATGGCGCGATCACACTGCCGTGGTCGCCGGTCGATCCGTGCCACATTTCCCCACGCGAAATGAGGAGCCATCCGATCGGCACTGGCCCATTCAAATTCGATGAATTCGAGCCGAACCGGTCGATCAAGATCACCAGGAACCCCCATTACTGGAAAAAGGACCGGCCAAAGGCGCTGCTCGGAAGATGCCGAAGCCGATGATCAGGAGGCTGGCGCCGATCCTTACAGGCCGCCGGTCCTGGCCAGGTCAAATGAGTGTGCCGGTACGCTGGCCCAGATATCGGCCATAGAGAAACTCAGGCAGCGATCCGCGACCCACCGCTGGTTCTCTGGCGCGGAAGGAGCCAGATGCGTGGGCAGTGCCCGCAAGATCGCTCGCTTTGGCATCTCAGCTGATCTTAACGAGTCAAAGCCTTACCCCGCTCGTTGTGAAAGCGACGTCGACCTGTTCCTGTAAAAAACTTAGAGCAACCGCCGCAACTGTTGCAATCGCGACAGCAGCGATGCAGGCCATTATAAAGCTGCGCATCCCAGTTGTCCCGTCTAGGATCATTATTCAAGGTAAGATTGGAACTTCGGAGATCAAGCGTACCGATCATACGAGGCCGACAGAACGCCCCCTATGCGTCTCATGCTGACCACTCTGATCTCCTGCGCCATCCTGATCGGGTCGGCTCTCTGCCTTGCGCCGGCCGAAGCGCAATTGCGCGGACACGGCGGTCCGATACGCGCGCTTGCGATCTCCCCCGATGGCGCCACGGCGCTCTCCGGCAGCTTCGACACATCGGCGATCCGCTGGTCCCTTCGTCGCAATACTGCCGAGCAGGTGCTGCGCTTTCATGAGGGTGCGGTGAACGCGGTCGCGATGCTCGCCGACGGCCGCGCCGTGACCGCCGGCGAGGATGCCCGCATTGCTCTCTGGACGCCGGGGAAACAGGAGCCCGACGGCGTTCTCGAAGGGCACCGGGGATCGATTGTTGCGCTCGCGGTATCGCCTGATGCTGCCACACTCGCCTCGGCATCCTGGGATCGCACGATCCGCTTGTGGCCAATCTCAGGCGACGCGCCAAAGGTGCTCGGGGGCCATCAGCAGAGTGTCAATGGGGTTGCCTTCACGCCGGATGGTACAGCGGTGGTAAGTGTCGGATACGATGCAACGCTCCGTATCTGGCCGCTGCTTGGACGAGGCTCTCCGCTGGTGGCGCCGCTGCCGACGCCGCTCAATGCAGTGGCGGTTGCACCTGACAGCGACATTATTGCCGCGGGGGCCGACGGGAAGGTCTACTTCATGTCGCCGGCCGGGGACCAGCGTGACACGATCCAGGCGTCGTCGACGCCCATTACCTCCCTCTCGATATCCCGCAACGGGGAGTTCATCGCGGCGGCGAGCATGAGCGGTTCGATCGCAGTCATCGATCGGAGGACGCGCGCCCTCGTGCGTAGTCTCGTCGGGCCGGGTCCGCCGGTCTGGTCGGTCATGTTCTTTCCGGACAACCGTACGCTGCTCACCGGCGGCGCCGACCGGATGATCCGCCGCTGGGATTCCACAACCGGCGAGCTGATTGGCACTGTCACGACCGGCGGTTCCGAGGATCCGCTCGCGGCCTATGCCGGCGATCCGGGCGCCCAAGTGTTTCGCGCCTGTGTCGCTTGCCATACGCTCAAGCCTGACGAGGGCAACCGGGCCGGCCCGACATTGCACAGTATCTTCGGGCGGCGAATCGCGACCCTGGCCGGCTACAATTTTTCCGAGGCGCTCAAGCACCTCGACATCGTGTGGACGCCGGAAACGGTGGCAAAGCTGTTCGAGATCGGCCCCGCGACCTACACGCCCGGCACCAAGATGCCGGAGCAGCGCATCGGCGCGCCGGAGGACCGCGACGCCCTCGTCAAGTTTCTCGAAAGGGCAACGAAGTGATTATGTTACCGGCTTGGTCTCGCGCTCGCGCAAATAATCGTCGGTGGTGCGTGGCTTTGGCCGCGCGGGCGCGCCGTGGGGGTCGAAACCCTCCTCGGTGACAACGGCAACCCGGCAATTCTCGCACATCTTGATGACGTCGGGGCGGTTTGGCGAATTCTGGTACATCCAGTGCTTGCCTTCGAGCCTGGCGGCGACGCGTTCTATCGTGCTTTTGACGCCGAACGGTTTGCCGCAGCGGATGCAGGGGAACGGCTCCTCTTGCTTGAGCACGCGCGCCGCAATCGCTGCATCGCCGAAGGTGAGACGCGGCGTGAGGCTGATCACTTTTTCAGGGCAGGTCGCCTTGCAGAGGCCGCATTGCACGCAAGCATCTTCAGCAAAGCGCAACAGAGGCTGGTCGGGATCATCCGACAGCGCACCGGTCGGGCACGCGGATACACAAGAGAGGCACAGCGTGCAGCCCTCGACATTGATCTCGACGGCGCCGAAGGGCGCCCCGGCGGGCAGCGCGATGACGTCGGTGGGCGCCGGGGCTACGCGATGGAGTTCCCGCAGCGCGAATTTGAGCACGCCGCGCTTTCCTCCTACCGGCTCGAACGTCGCGGGCCGGGATACACCTTTGGTGTGTTTGATCGCGTTCAGCGCTTCCCCGAGTGCAAAGGGATCATCCGTCTCGATCGTCGCGAGAGGTTCGCCCGAGAAACCGAGGTCCGAAAGGATAGGTTCAGCCAGAGCGATCGTATTGTACAAACCGGCGAGATCGTGGCGCGGCTTGGCGCGCAGGATCACGCGCACCGCCGACGCGCCGTAAGCGAAAGCCGCGGCGATTGTTTCGAGGCCGATCTGCGTCACCTCGTTGACAGCAAACGGCAAAATATTGGTGGGCAATCCGTCGCCGTGACGGGCGAGTGCATCGATCAGCGCACCGCCATGATCCTCTTCATGGATCAGAAGAACGGGGGAGACGCCACCCGCAACGCGGTAGACCGTAAGCAGCGTGCGCAGCTTGCGGATCAAAGCGTCGGCTGATGGAAACGCGTAACTAGCCGCCCCAGTCGGACATGCCGCGGCGCATTGGCCGCAGCCGGCGCAAATTTTGTCGTCGATCGCCACATGGTCGCCGGCCGGCGCAATGGCGCTGGTCGGACAGAGGTCGAGGCAGCGGCGGCAGCCGACGATTTTCGAGCGTGAGTGGGCACAAAGATCCGCTGTGAATGTGACGTAACGTGGCTTGTCGAAGCCGCCGACGAGATCGCGCGCGCGCAATACCGCCGTAAGTACAGCAGCGGGATCGCCGGGATCGGCACGGAGGTAACCGTCGCGCAAGTCCGCGGCCGGGAACAGCGGCGGACCGCCCGAGATATCGAGAAGTATGTCGCAGCGCGATACGGCGCCGTCTCGCGCCGGTCCGAACGTCAACGCGCCGCGCGAGGACGGCCGCGGCGAGGCGTAATCATCAACAATGATCTCGAAGGCGCCGAGATGGCCCTTCGCTGCGCGGATCGTACCCTTCACGATCGGAAATTCGGAGCTGCGCGGCGGTGTCAGGTCATCGGGCCGCGTGATAAGCGCGGTGATGTCGAGATGCTCCTTGAGCAGGCTCGAAGCCACGACCGCCCGCTCGTCACGCCCGTAAACGAGAGCAACCCCCCCGCTTTCGAGACGAGTGAAGGGGACATCTGGCATCACGGTCGCGGCAGCCGCCATGAGTGCCGCCATCTTCGGTCCCGCCTTCTCCGCTTCGGCGGACCAGCCGGCACTTTCGCGGATGTTGGCAAAGGTCACATCGCTGGCGCTTTCGGCGGCGATCTCGCGGAACAACGGCGCTTCCTGCGTGCAACCAACCGTGATCGGCTCACCCGAGGCCAGCAGCTTGCGAAAGCGCTCTAGCTCGGCGCGGCACAATTGGCGCGCGCTAACGATGTCGGCTCCGCAGCACCCACGCTCAAATGCGCCCGCATCGAGCGGCATCGTGTCTTCACACGAACAAATGAGAAGGGTGCGCCGATCAGGCATCGATTTGCTCGTCAGGCGCGATGCGCCGGTGGGACTGACCGCAAGTTGATGTTATATTGTTTCTCGATCGGACGTAAGGCCATAAGCAAAAATGCAGCGGGAGCGGCGCCGCCGGATCAGCAAGCACAATATGCGCACCCTCGACCTGCCGCCGCCGTTCGAGCTGGTGGTGCTGCGCGAGGTCGGCGATGCTTTCGCCCATGCCTGTGCCCATGCCGGTGAGCTCGGCGCCGGAACGCTTGTTTTCGTCGGCCGCTTCGACCTCGCCGAGTTCGCGATCGTCTTGGAGCCGGACGAGCCGCTTGTTTCGGCGCGCCGTGCATTCTATGCCTGCATGGTTGCCCTTGGCGACGCCCTGGTGGCGCCGGCGCCGCCCGAAACGCCGATCGCCATAGAATGGCCGGACGCAATCTATGTCGATCGGGGCCTGATCGGCGGCGGGAGGCTTGCTTGGCCGTATCACGCCGACGAGCGCGCGGTCCCGGATTGGCTCGTCTTCGGTGCTGCAATTCGCACCGTTTCTCTGAGCCGGGAGGATTCCGGGCTGCATCCGCTTTCGACCACGCTCGAAGCAGAGAGTTTTGGCGATGTCAGCGCTGAGCGCCTCGTCGAGGGCTTCGCCCGGCATCTGATGGTTGCGGTCGACCGCTGGCAGGAGAGCGGGTTCGCCCCCATCGCGCAGGAATATATTTCGAAACTGAAGCCCGAGAGCGGGGAATTATCTCGCAACATCGGCGAGAACGGTGATCTTAATGTGGGACGCGCAGGCGAGCTGGTTGAGTGCCGGAAATTGCTGCCCACCCTGAAGGTGCCCTCATGGCTCGATCCGAGTACCGGTGGGCCACGTCTATGAGGGCGCATGGAAAGCGCGAATGAACGATTTTTGGCTGTCCTGCGGTCATCATCTGACGGATCGCGACGCTAATGGTTGGTTGCTGGTCACTGACGAATTTTTGAAGGCCTATCTGGCGCGTCCGGAGTTAGCTCCGCCGCTCGAGGCCTGCGCGGTCGAGCGCAGATTGCACGCTGCGCTGCTCGCCGATCCACGCCGCCCGGTCGGCAGCGGCGAGATTGCTGCAATTGCGGACGCGGACGCGCGGGAGAATTGGCAGAAAATGTTGGCGTTTCGCGATCATCTGTTGCGTCACGAGACGCTGGAGGCGGCCTATCTCGATCTGATACGCGGGAACGTCGGCAACACGCCGCCGCTTTTCCTCAACCAGCTCGTTCACGTGATTCTGCGAAACGTCCTCGACGGCTGCAGCGACCCGTTCGTAGTCCGTGCGGCGGAGCTTTTCTATCGGCCGCAACGGATGACAACACATCAAGAAGCGCTGATCGCCGCCGACGAGGAGACCATCGCCGGTACGGACCCGGCGCCATTGTCGCCCCTCGTGTCGATGCTTGGCATTCCGATGGGAGCCGAGATCGACATTCTGACGGATCACAACGCAGACAGCTATTGGAGTCGAAGCGACCTTTTCGACATGGCGCTCGATCTCACGGTCGGTCGCCGCGGACTGGCGGCGCTCAGCGAGGCGATCGAGGGGTGGGTGCAACATTTGCTAGCGGTCGACGTCGCGGTGGAGCCGCTGAAGGCGATGCGCGACGTTCCACTGAGGTGGTATATCGGGCTCGACGCGGAAGCCACGCGCATCGGCGATGCTCTGTGGTATGGCGAGGATATCGACGACAAAACGCAACGCCGCGTGGTGGGGCTGTTCCGGCTGACATTCAACAATTCGGAAGAGGATGTGGCCTATCTAATCCTGGCGATGACGGCCGACAAGATGCTGCGCATGAAGCCGCAGAATCTGTTGGTCGGATTGCCGGCTCGGCTTCCGGCCGAGCTCAGATGAGCTCGGTTCCGCCACTGCTGCGCATTGCCGTTGGCGTGGTGGTCGAGCGGCGCAAAGCCACCTCGCCATGGGCTGAAGTCATCTGGCGACCGGTCGCGGTGCTCGGCGGCGTGCCCGATGCGGCTGCCTGGACGCCGCTGGCCATCGACGAAGAAGCGGTGACTTTCTACGCTGGTGAGGCCGAGATCGAGCTCTATCGCTCGGAGACCGATAACTACCGCAGAAATCTTGCATCGGCAGCGCCCGCTGTCTGGGTGGCACTGCACGAGACCGGCGGTGACCCACCCTACGCAGTCGCAGCGGTTACCGCGGATCCAGCCGAGGGAGAAGGCTTGACGGAGCCGGGTCAAGGGATCATCGAGGCCGTCGCGATGCCCGAGCCGTTGCGTCGCACCATTGCCGCGTTTGTCGCCGAGCACCATGTCGAACGAGTCTTTGAGAAGCGCATCCGTGATCGCGCAGATCCGGAAGCACTGGCGCGGCACGATGCGCGGTTCAGAAAACGACAATGAGCGCTGACGAAAGCTTTCTCGCGCGATGGGCTCGCCGCAAGCGCGGCGCCGCTCAGCAGGCGCATATCGGCCCGAAACCGAAGAAGACCGGGGACGACGCTGCACCGGAACCCGCTGCGGCCTCTCTCCCGCCGGGGGAAACCCAGTCGCTCGTCGATCCCCAGAGTTTGCCACCGATCGAAACGATCGGCGCCGGATCAGACATCTGTCCATTTCTGGCTACCGGCGTGCCCGCGAATTTGACGCGTGCGGCGCTGCGCCGTGCTTGGTCGGCTGACCCCGCGATCCGCGACTTCATCGGCCTGTCCGAGAATTCATGGGATTTCAATGCGCTTGGCGGCGTACCCGGATTCGGCTCTCTGGCCATGGAAGACGCTCGCCGGCTTCTGGCGCAGATCATAGAAGAAACAAAAGCCCTTGGCCACGCAGGCGAGCGGCTATCGGACGACCAAGCGCCGGTGCCGGGCGGCGAATCTCACGAGACGATAGCCGGTTCTGTCGCAGATCAAATGAAGCTCGACCGCGATCCCGACGCCGACCAAGAAAGCCCCATGCCGCGCGGTGGGAGAGGGGATATTGCGGTGCAGCACGAGGGGGAAGAGCGCGAACCGGATCGACCCGAGCCGCGCCGTCGTCACGGCGGCGCCCTTCCCGACTGAACTTTGTCTCCATAGCCTCGGGCTATTGACCAAAATATTAACGAGGTATAACTCTGTTTGAGAACAGGGCAAGACCGTGGGTTCGGGCTTTTCATGAGTGACCCGGGGCTCGACGAAGCTATCCGTGCAGCCGGCGGAGTTACCGAGCTGGCACGCAGGGTCGGCATCTCTCTGACATCCGTCTCCAACTGGTCGCGCGTCCCTGCAGAGCGGGTGCTGTCGGTTGAAGCCGCGACCGGGGTTGCGCGGGCGATCTTGCGACCGGATCTTTACGGCGAGAATCTCGGCCAGCCCGACGAAGTCGATGCGGCGCGCGCCCGGGAGTACGGGTTGCTCGCAATGCTGTTGGCGCGTTCCCCGGATGCAGCGTTGCTCGGCCAGATCGCCGGGCTTCGCGGCGATGCCACGCCGCTGGGTATTGCGCATGGCCTGTTGGCGCAAACGGCGGACCGTACGAGAGCCGAACAGGTCGAACGCGAGTTTTTCGATCTCTTCATAGGCGTCGGGCGCGGGGAGCTCTTGCCCTACGGTTCGTATTATCTGACCGGCTTTCTCAACGAGCGTCCACTGGCGCGCTTGCGCGAGGATCTGCGTAAACTCGGCGTTGAACGTGTCGAAACGCGATGCGAACCCGAAGACCACGCGGCCATTCTCTGCGAGATCATGGCCGGTCTGATCGGCGGACAGTTTCCGGCAGCAGTCGATAGGCAACGGCAAATTTTCGAGAGCCATCTCGCTCCGTGGATCGGACGCTTCTTTGCCGATCTGGCGGTCGCCGAGGCTGCCGATTTCTACCGCCATGTCGGTGCTGTCGGGCGTCTGTTCATCGAGATTGAAACAGAAGGATTCGCGCTGCCCCGGTGAGCGGGCGGTAAGGGAGGGTGCGACCGTGAAAGCGCAAGGCAAGCGGAGCTTGGGGCGTCGTCAATTCTTTCGTGTGCTCGGTGCCGGTACAGCGGTGGGCGCTGTGGGATCGCTCGCGACTGAGGCAGTGGCCGACAGCGAGAGCAACGACGAGAAGCGCAAGCCTCGCTACAGGGAATCCGACGAGGTCAAAACCTTCTACCGCCTCAATCGTTATCCGAGCTGAGGGAGGCTTCCGTGCTAATCAAAAGGACGGAGCGTGAGGCTTGGCGCGGGAACCTCGCCCTCTTCGCTGGCCAGGTGGATCGCGGCCTCGACCGCCGCACCTTTCTGCGCCGTTCAGGCCTCGTCGCCGGTGGTCTCGGCGGGCTGGGTGCATTGCCGCTCGTCAATGTGCGTCGGGCCGGGGCAGGACCGCCGCCACCCGCCGGCGCACAGGTCGCGATCCGCAAGAGCGTCTGCACGCACTGCGCGGTCGGCTGCACAGTGACGGCCGAGATCGCCAACGGTGTGTGGATCGGTCAGGAGCCGAGTTGGGACAGCCCGATCAACCGCGGTTCGCATTGCGCCAAGGGTGCCTCGGTGCGCGAGCTCGTCTCCGGAGAGCGGCGGCTCAAATACCCCCTAAAGCTGGTGGACGGCCAATGGACCCGAACCAGTTGGGACCAAGCCATTAACGAGATCGGCGACAAGCTGATGACGATCCGCGAGCAATCGAGCCCCGACTCGGTCTACTGGCTCGGCTCTGCGAAATTCACCAACGAGGGTGCCTATCTTTTCCGCAAGCTCGGCGCCTTCTGGGGGACGAACAACACCGATCACCAGGCGCGTATCTGCCATTCCACGACAGTCACCGGCGTAGCCAACACCTGGGGCTACGGGGCGATGACCAACAGCTTCAATGACATCCGGAATTCGAAGACCCAGATCATCTGGGGCGGCAATCCCGCCGAAGCTCATCCCGTGTCCCTGCAACATCTTCTGGAGGGCGCCGAAATCAACAAGGCGAATGTCGTCGTCGTCGATCCGCGCCTGACGCGCACGGCCGCGCACGCCACCGAGTATGTGCGGCTGCGGCCAGGCACCGACATCCCGGTGCTCTATGGGATGATGTGGCACATTCTGCAGAATGGTTGGGAGGACAAGGAGTTCATTGCGCAGCGCGTCTACGGCTTCGAGGATGTGCGCAAGGAAATCGAGAAGTGGACGCCCGAGGAGGTCGAGCGCGTCTCCGGCGTTCCCGGCGAGCAGCTCAAGCGCGTCGCCCAGATGTTTGCCACTGAGAAGCCGGCGACGCTGATCTGGTGCATGGGCCAGACCCAGCACAGCGTCGGCACCGCCAACGTGCGGGCGAGCTGCATCGCGCTGCTCCTCACCGGCAATGTCGGCAAGCCGGGAACCGGCGCGAACATCTTCCGTGGCCACGACAATGTGCAGGGCGCAACCGATGTCGGGCTCGATATCGTGACCTTGCCATTCTACTACGGGCTGGCCGAGGGCGCGTGGCGCCACTGGGGACGCGTCTGGGAGGTCGACTACGACTATCTGCAGTCCCGCTTTGACTCCAAGAAGATCATGGAGACGCCCGGTATTCCGCTGACCCGTTGGTTCGATGCGGTACTGCTGCCGAAGGACCAGGTGGACCAAAAGGACAATGTCCGGGCGATGTTCGTGCAAGGACATGCCAGCAACAGCATCACCCGCATTCCGGAATCGCTGAAGGGCTTACGAAAGCTCGATCTTCTCGTGGTCGCCGACCCGCATCCCACCACCTGGGCGGCGCTGGCGGTCGAGGCGGGACGCAAGGACAACATGTATCTCTTGCCGGCCTGCACCCAGTTCGAGGCGTCGGGGTCGCGCGTCGCGTCGAACCGCTCGCTGCAGTGGGGCGAGCAAATCGTCAAGCCGATCTTCGAGTCGAAAAACGATCTCGAGATCATATACCTGATGGCCAAGAAACTCGGCTTTGCCGACAGGATGTTTAAGAACATCCAGGTCGAGAACAACCTCCCGCTGGCCGAGGACGTGCTTCGCGAAATGAATCGCGGCAGCTGGTCGACCGGCTATTGCGGGCAGTCGCCGGAGCGCCTCAAGCTCCACATGGCCAACCAGAAAGACTTCGATCTCGTCACGATGCGCGCAACAGACGGCCCGGCCAAAGGCGATTATTACGGTCTGCCGTGGCCGTGCTGGGGCAAGCCGGAGGTCAAGCATCCGGGCACGCCGCTTCTCTACAACACGAACCGCCACGTCATGGACGGCGGCGGCACCTTCCGCGCGCGCTTCGGCGTCGAGCGCGACGGAGTGACCTTGCTCGCAGAGGGCTCTTATTCGCTGGGCTCGGAGATCAAGGACGGCTACCCCGAGTTCACAATGGGGGTCCTAAAGAAACTCGGCTGGGATAACGATCTCACTACCGAAGAGCTTGCGATCATCGAGCGGGTCGCGGGCAGCCCTGACAAAATCGGTACGGTGTCGTGGTCAACTGATCTTTCAGGCGGCATCCAGCGCGTTGCGATGCTGCACGGCTGTGTGCCGTACGGGAATGCGAAGGCGCGCATGAACGCCTTTGGCCTGCCCGACGCGATTCCGGTGCATCGTGAGCCGATCTACACGCCGCGGATCGACCTCGTCGCGAAATACCCCACATTGCCCGATGCCAAGCAGTTCCGGCTGCCCAATATCGGCTTCACGGCGCAAAAGGCGGCGGTCGACAAGGGAATGGCGAAGCAGTTCCCGCTGGTCCTGAGCTCCGGGCGGCTCGTCGAATATGAAGGCGGCGGCGAAGAAACCCGTTCGAACAAATGGCTCGCCGAGCTGCAGCAGGACATGTTCGTCGAGATGAACCCTGCCGACGCCGCCGACCGCGGCATCAAGGACGGGACATGGGTCTGGGTGACGGGCGCGGAGAACAGCTCCAAGGCCAAGATGAAGGCGCTGGTCACCGAACGCGTCGGCAGGGGTGTCGCGTGGATTCCGTTCCACTTCGGCGGTTGGTTCGGCGGCAAAGATCTGCGGTCGAAATATCCGGAAGGCACCGACCCCGTCGTGCTCGGCGAGAGCGCAAACACCATCACTACCTACGGGTATGACCCGGCAACCGGGATGCAGGAACCGAAAGCTACTTTGTGTCAGATCAGAGCGGCTTGAGCGGAGGCAAAAACGATGGCTCGGATGAAATTCCTCTGCGACGCCGACCGGTGCATCGAGTGCAACGCTTGCGTCACCGCCTGCAAGAACGAACACGAAGTGCCCTGGGGCATCAACCGCCGGCGCGTCGTCACGATCAATGACGGCAAGCCGGGCGAGCGGTCCGTGTCGATGGCCTGCATGCATTGCACCGATGCGCCGTGTCAGGCTGTATGTCCGGTAGATGCCTTCTACACCACCGCCGACGGGGTGGTGCTGCATTCGAAAGACATCTGCATCGGCTGCGGTTATTGTTTTTACGCCTGTCCGTTCGGCGCGCCGCAATATCCGCGCATCGGCAATTTCGGCTCGCGCGGCAAGATGGACAAATGCACCTACTGCGCCGGCGGCCCGGAACCGGACGGCAGCATGGCGGAGTACGAGAAATACGGAGCTAACCGTCTGGCCGAAGGAAAGCTGCCGTTGTGCGCCGAGATGTGCTCGACCAGGTCGTTGCTTGCCGGCGACGGCGAGATCATCGCGCAAATCTACAAGGAACGGGTAATCAAGCGCGGCTACGGCTCCGGCGCCTGGGGCTGGAAGACCGCCTACCGCGAGACCATCACTTCATGACACTTCGATAAAGAAGCTCAATCGGGGAGGAAATGGCGTGACCGCGCCTGAAGCAAAGTTTCGCATCATCGTCGGGGCATTGGCGCTCCTTTGGGTTGCCGTGTCTTCGTATCCGGTGGCTGCTCAGCAGCCCACCTCGGTCAATCCGACGAAAAGCGCGGTCAACGAGCAGCAGCTCCTGCAGCAGTTGCAGAGGATTCAGGGCCGCGGCAGCATTCCCGACACGAAATCCTACACGATCGAGCAGCCGGCAGGGCGTGATTGGCGCCATTTCCATGAGGTGATATTGCGCTGGATCGGCGCCATCGCCATCCTCGGCGTTCTTGGGTTGCTCGTCATTTTCTATCTTTTGCGCGGCATGGTCCGCATCGAAAGCGGGCGCTCGGGGCAGACAATCCTACGCTTCAATGCCGCAGAACGTTTCGTGCATTGGATGACCGCGACCTGCTTCATCATACTCGCCTTGTCCGGGCTCAACATCACCTTCGGCAAACCGCTGCTGTTGCCCCTGATGAGCCCCGAGGCCTTCACCGCCTGGTCCGAATGGGCAAAATACGCCCACAATTACCTGAGCTTCCCGTTCACGCTTGGCGTCATCCTGATCTTTTTCATGTGGATCGCCGGCAACATCCCGAACCGGGTCGACATTGAATGGTTCAGGCGTGGCGGCGGCATGATCGGCCATAACCACCCGCCGGCTTACCGCTTCAATGGCGGCCAGAAGCTCATCTATTGGATCGTGGTGCTGGGCGGAAGCGCGATCGCGGTCAGCGGCTATCTGTTGATGTTTCCGTTCTACGGCACCGATATTCAAACCATGCAGAACGCTGAGATGGCCCACGGCGTCATAGCAATGTTATTCATCGCCGCCATGCTCGGTCACATTTACATCGGCACGATCGGTATGGAAGGCGCATTCGAAGCAATGGGTGAGGGCACGATCGACATCAATTGGGCCAAAGAGCACCACGAATTGTGGCTCGAGCACGATGCCCGCGCACGATCAAACCAATTGCGAACACAACCGGCGGAAACGCCCGGCGAGTAGAGCCTTCCACCGTGTGAAGCCCGGATGAACGACCGTTTAGACTTAGAGCCTCGCATCCGTATCCTGCTCGGGTCCTCGATCGCGATCGGGCCAGGAAAAGCCGCGCTTCTGGATGCGATCAGCGAGACTGGGTCAATTGCCGCCGCCGGGCGGCGCATGGGCATGAGCTACCGCCGCGCCTGGCTGCTCGCCAAGACCATGAATGCCTGTTTTCAGGAGCCGCTCATCGAAGCGGCAAAGGGCGGCACCGGAGGCGGCGGTGCCCGGCTCACCGCGATGGGGCGCGAGGTTTTGATGCTCTATCGGGCTATGGAGGACCATGCGGCAGCGGCGGTTACGCTCGACATGGAGAAATTGCGCAGGCTGATGGTGAATCAGCCGCCGGAGGATTGATCCCCTTCACGCGCGATATGCAATAAATACCATATCGGGCTCAGTTTGCCGATGTGATCAATTGGGCGAGTACCCTGTTTGAGGAGGCTCGCCTTGCACGATATTGCCGCCGCCCTCGTTGCTGCGTGGCAGCTTGTTCTTTCGGGCGATCCCACTCTCGTTGGGATCGTCTCGCTCTCGCTCAGTATCAGCCTCACGGCTGTTCTTTTCGCATCGGCGCTCGGGCTGCCGCTCGGCGCTGCGCTCGCGGTGCTGCGATTTCGAGGGCGAAACGCCGGGATTGTAATCGTAAACGCCTTGATGGGGCTGCCGCCGGTGGTTGCGGGCTTGTTCGTCTATGTTCTGCTATCGCGTTCTGGTCCCTTGGGGAACCTCGGACTCCTTTTCACACCAGCGGCTATGGTGATCGCGCAAACGGTACTCGTGACGCCGATCGTGGCGGCAATAGCACGGCAAATCGTCGAGGATCTTTGGGGGGAATATGGCGAACTCTATATCTTCGACGGCGTGGGTCGGGTCCGCACTGTTTGCTCCCTGCTCTGGCTCGGGCGCTTCAGCCTGCTGACGGCAGTACTGGCGGGCGTCGGCCGGGCCGTTGCTGAAGTCGGCGCGATCCTGATTGTCGGGGGCAATATCGCGGGGGTTACCCGCACTATGACAACGGCGATTGCTCTGGAAACAAGCCGGGGCGATCTCGCGCTCGCTCTCGGTCTCGGCATCATCCTCCTGGCCCTAATCCTTGCCGTCAATGCCACGGCGCACTTCGCCGGCGGCGCCGCAAGGAGGGCGGCGGCATGACACGAGTAGTTCGCTGCTTCGCCGCCGGGTGCATGTTGCTAGGGGCGGCAGCATTGCCCGCTGCTGCCCAACAGGAGTTCATTACGGTGGCGTCTACCACTTCGACCGAAGAATCCGGGCTTTTCCGACATCTGCTACCCGCCTTCACCAAAGAAACCGGCATCGAGGTCCGGGTCGTCGCGGTCGGAACGGGGCAGGCTCTCAAAATCGGCGAGCGCGGCGACTGCGATGTGGTGTTCGTGCACGACAAACCGGCAGAGGTTGCTTTTGTCGAGCGAGGCTTCGGCGTCGACCGCCATGAGGTGATGCATAACGACTTCGTCCTGGTCGGTCCGACGAACGATCCGGCGCATGCTGACGGCGGCAAGGACATCGTGGATGCGCTGCGGAAGATCGCGAGTGCTAAAGCGCCCTTCGTCGCACGCGGCGACGATAGCGGCACGAGCAAAGCAGAGATCCGCCTATGGAAAGAAGCGGGCATTGATCCCAAAGCAGCACGCGGAGGCTGGTATCGCGACACCGGTTCGGGAATGGGTCCGACCCTGAACACGGCTGCGGCGATGGACGGCTACACGCTGTCCGATCGCGGGACATGGCTCAGCTTCAAGAATAAGCAGAACCTAAAAATCATCGTTGAGGGTGATCGGCGGCTCTTCAACCAATACGGGGTCATGCTCGTAAACCCGGAAAAACACTCGCATGTCAAACAGGACCTCGGGCACCAATTCATCGATTGGCTGACCTCGCCGACAGGACAACGAACGATTGCCGACTACAAGATCAACGGCGAGCCGCTTTTCTTTCCTGATGCCAAAGCCTCACAATCGTGAAGATAAAGATCGACCAACGACTGCTACTCCAACCCACATGTGGGCCGGGCTGACGAGATCGCATTGGGATGGGTTGTGAGTCCCGAATGCCAACGCGCGGCAAGGGAAGAGCGAACCAGCGACGTTGCCACGTTCGCTCATCGCATGGACACGGGTTCGCCGTTCGGCTCTTTTATGTTGGCGAGTGGCACCGACCGGCGGTGCTGGCCGCCTATGAACAATTCCGCTGTTGAAGATAGACCGGCACTGCAGTAGCGGTGGCCGATCTTATTAGGTTGACCCATTTGAGACATTGTGTCTCCCACAGCGCGCACCGCCCGCGGCCATTGAGGTCCGCGGGCAGTCAATTTCCGCGCCCTCCGCCTGGCGGCACCACGCGTTGAGGGTCACAACTTCGATAGCTCCAACTGCTGTCGGTCGCCGATCCACATCTTGGCAAGATCCGCTTCCAGCTTGCTCGCCT
>DASQCY010000277.1:0-5476 GCA_035634495.1 Allostellaceae bacterium | reverse complement strand
ACAGGCTGACCGGTTGCCACTGCGCATCCGGACGGGTCAGCTACGTCGTCGAAGACGGCTTCGCCGAAGCGATCCGGGTCGACCTGGGGCCGGCGGGCGCCGACTAGCGCGACGGCGCAACCGGTCGCGTCGAAAGAGCCGAGAGGTGCGAGTGCCTTCCCGGGTGGTGAAGGCTTGACCCGAACTCGGCCTGCCGTCGGCTTGCTCTACAATCCGGCAACACCGGACGTAATCGAGCACGCGTCCGATCTCGTCGAATATTTCGCCGTCATGCCGGACCGACTGTGGTTCGATTTCGGGCCGCAGACGGCGACAGGCAGGCGCTTTCACCGAACGCTAGGCGCGATGGACCAAGTGAGGCGGCTCGCCAAGGGCAGGATTCTGGCAGGACACGGTCTCGGCCTGTCACTGCCGAGCGCGATGCCGCTCGATGAAGCCTTTGTCGGTGCCATCGCCACCGTGGCAGCCGATCTCGGCGGGTTTCATTGGTTCAGCGAACACCTCAGCCTGTTCATCACGCCGAAAGGCAGCGTGCCGAACGCACAAGCCGGGCTCGGCTTGCCGGTAGTATACGACGAGGAGGCTTTCGCTATCATCACCAGCAAGCTCCGCCGCTTGCGGCAAGCACTCGGCTGTCGTTTGCTGCTGGAGAATGGCAGCTTCTTCACACCCGTTCCCGACATGGACATGAGCGAGCCGGCGTTTTTGAATCGCCTGTATGCCGAAGGCTATTGCGGAACCCTACTCGACTTGCACAATCTTTACGTCACCGGGCGAAACGGCGGCATGACGCCCGAGGCCTATCTCGGAGAGCTCGATCCGGACGCGGTCGAGGAGATCCACCTCGCCGGCGGCGACGAGTTCGCCGGGTTCTATATGGACAGCCATTCCGGCCCGACGCCCCCCGAAGTATGGCGCTATGCCTTCGACTACGTTCCTCGTTTTCGCCGGCTGCGGGCGATCACCTTCGAATTTCAAGAAAGTTATTACGAGCGCCTCGGGCCCACGCCGCTCGTGGCCGAATTGACCCGCATGCACGAACTGGCGGCCTGCTGCCACATCGTCCCGGACCCCTCTGATGCTGGTTGAGTTCCAGCAGGCGTTGGCCGACCTCACGGCCTCCCCCGAGCTCTGCGTCCGCGTTCGCCGCGACCCGTCCATATTGCACCGGAACTACGAGCTCACCGAGCGTGAATGGCGCCGCCTCGTCGGCATCGTCCGCCATCCCGGGATGGCGTGCGCCTGCATGGTCTATCGCGCTAACCGGCTCGCCCCCCTTGCGCTAAATATTCCACAAACGTGCAGGGCGTTGGGAGAGGAGTTGCGCGCCGTCGTATCGGAATACTGGGAGACCTTCCCCGAAGGAAATGTGCATTTCTTTATTGAGGCCGATCGCTTCTGTCGATTCCTCAAGGTAAAGCTCGCGGCGGGATGCAGCCTCCCGGCCGAGGTCGCGCCAGAACTCGAAAGAGAGTCCGCGATCGTCGCGGACGCACTGCGCGAAAGCGTGACGGAAGCGACGCCATATGAGGCCCCGTCTGTGAATTCCGCGCGAACCGGCTGATTACTGTATCGTCCTCACAGAGGCAAGGTCGCCCGGCCGCAGCCGAACGAGAACCGCAGCAAGGTCGTGCCGGGCCGCGACATTGCGCCGTCACGGGACGACCAGGATCTTGCCGATGTGCCGGCTCGATTCCATCAGGCGGTGCGCCTCGGCGGCCTCGGCCAGCGGGAATCGCTTGTAAGTGAACGGGCGCAATTTGCCGGCCGCCCACAGCGGCCAGACCTTTTCCTTTAACGCGGCTACGATCGCGGCTTTCTGCTCGACACTGCGCGAACGGAGAGTCGAGCCGGTCACCGTCAGGTGCTTGCGCTGGACCAGGCCGAAATCGGTCTCGACCTTGTTGCCGCGCATCAGCGCGACAAAACAGAGGCGGCCCTCATGGGCCAAGAGATCGAGCTGGCGCGGGATGTAATCCCCGCCGACCATGTCGAGGATCGCATCGACGCCACGGCCACCGGTGAATTCCTTGCCGACCTGCACGAAATCCTCCGTGCGGTAGTTGATCGCGACGTCGGCGCCGTAGTCGCGGCACGCCCGGCACTTCTCGTCCGACCCCGCGGTGGCCAGCACCTTGGCGCCGAACGCCTTGGCGAGCTGGATCGCGGTGACGCCGATGCCGCTCGACCCGCCCTGCACCAGGAGCACCTCTCCCGGCTGGAGGTGCATGCGCTCGAACACATTGGTCCACACGGTGCAGAACGTCTCGGGTAGGCCGCCGGCGTCGACGAGACTGACGCCGGCCGGGACCGGCAGGCACTGGACGGCCGGCACGGCGGCATATTCGCCATAACCATCGCCGATCATCAGGGCGCAGACCCGGTCCCCGGCCTGCCAGGGCGAGGGGCCGTCACCGACCTTCACTACGGTGCCCGAGCATTCGAGACCGGGGATGTCCGGCGCTTCGGGGGGCATCGGGTAACGCCCCATACGCTGCAGGCAATCGGCGCGGTTGACCCCGGCGGCGGCGATCCGGATCAATACTTCTCCTGGTTTCGGTTCGGCAACCGGGCGGGTCGCCGGCACCAGCATCTCGGGCCCGCCGGGCGCCTTGATTTCGATGACGGTCTGAGCAGCGGGGATGTTGGCGAGCATCGAAGTCCTCTGGTTCGCGGGGCGGGCTCGCTACTATAGCTGGGCGGACACGGTTGTGTCGTGTTCGGCTCAGCCGATGGAGAGGATGATATGTCGGTCTTACAGGATAAGGTCGTGTTGGTGACCGGAGCGGGCGCCGGTATCGGCCGGGCGACAGCACTGGCGATGGCCGAGGCCGGCGCAGTGGTCGCCGCCGCCGACATCGACCCTGCCGCCGCGCAGGGGACTGCGGATCAGATAGCCAGCAACACGCGGCGGGCGCTCGCCATCGAGGTCGACTGCGGCGATGTCGCAAAGATCGACGCTATGGTGACGCGCACCGTTGCCGAGCTCGGCCGGCTCGATGTCATCGTCAACAACGCCGGGGTGACGCGCTACGCGCAAATCATGGACCTGACCGAGGCCGATTGGGACCGTATTCACCGGGTCAACGCCAAGGGAGTGTTCTTCTGTCTGCAGCGCGCCGCGCGCGAGATGATCCGGCAAAATCAAGTCGACGGCAGCGGCGGGCGGATCATCAATATCGCCTCGATCTCCGGACGAGGCTATCCGGGCGCCTCGAACGCCGCTTATGCCGCCAGCAAAGGGGCAGTCATCTCGTTGACTTGGATGGCGGCCCAGCAGCTCGGCCGCCACAACATCAACGTCAATGCGATCTGCCCTGGGGTCACCCGGACCGAGCTCGGGGAGCGCAACGCCCAGGTGCGGGCCGCCGAGCGCGGGATCACCGTGGCCGAGCTCCAGGCCGAGCAGGAAGCGGGGATTCCGCTCGGGCGCGCGAATGCACCGGAAGACATCGCGGCGATGGCGGTCTTCTTGGCCTCCCCCGCCGCGCGCAACATCACCGGGCAAGCCTATAACGTCGACGGCGGATTGGTGCCGAGCTGAGCAGCGGCTTGCCTTTACGCTCTCCCTCCGGGTGACCGCAGCCCGCCCGGCGCTGCCCTATCTGCTGAGCCGGCGCCTGCCGTTCTTTTATGGCTGGGTTGTCCTCGCTTGCCTGTGCTGTGCCGGTTTCGCCCGCCAGGGCCCGGCGGTCGCAACGTTGTCGATCTTTGTCGAGCCGTTGACCCGCGAATTCGGCTGGTCGCGCACCGCGCTGTCGGGGGCCGTGTCGCTCGGCGGCGTGCTCGCGGCGCTGTCGTCGCCGCTAATCGGCTCATTGCTCGACCGCCACGGCGCGCGCCTCACTCTCTGCATTGCGGTTTTGCTGACCGGCACCGCCATGATGCTGCTGTCACTGACCCAATCGCTGCTGGTCTTTTATCTGTTGTTCTGCACCGCGCGGATGAATTGGGCCGGACCGTTCGATCTCGGCATTTACGGCGGCGTGAGTAATTGGTTTGTCGCCCGCCGCGCTTTCGCCACCTCTATTGCGACCGTGGCGCAAATGGCGGGGCTTGTCGCGATGCCGCTGATCGCCCAGCTCGCGATGCGGCAGCACGGCTGGCGCGGCGGTTGGCTGGCGATTGGATTCGTCACCTTGCTGTTCGGCTTCCTGCCGGTGTGGCTGTTCATGGTGCGCCGCCCCGAGGATTTAGGTTTGGTTCCCGACCGTGCGACGGGCAACAACCCCGATGATGCCACAAAGATCGGACCGACCATCTACCCCGAACCTAGCTTCTCTCGCAAGCAGGCGCTCGGCACCTCTGCCTTCTGGTTGCTGCTGCTGTATACGGTGCTGGTCTATCCGGTACAGGCGGGGGTGAGCCTGCAACAGGCGGCGCACCTGATCGAGTGTGGCATCGAGCCGACCATCGCCGCAACGATCGTCAGCACGTTCTCGCTGACGTCGGCCGCCGCCAGCGCCGCCTGCGGACTATTGCCGCGCAGAGTGCCGATCCGGTATCCGCTCGCGCTGATCGGCGGATTTCTCACTACCAGCACGCTCGCGATGGTCGGAATATCGTCGGCACAACAGGGATACGTTGCCGCCACCCTGTTCGGCTTTGGGATTGGCGGCCTCCTGACATTATTGCCGATCGCCTGGGCCGATTATTTCGGCCGGGCGAATTTTGCGGCAATCCGCGGCGTTGCTCTCTCCGTGCAAGTGATCGCGCAGGCCTCAGGCCCGCTTATTTCGGGTGCGCTGCATGACTTGACCGGAAACTACCGCTGGGCGCTGCAGTGCTTTGCCGTGCTGTCTTGCCTGAGCGTCGCGGCTGCCTTGGCGGCGCGTCGCCCGAGAATCGGGCCTCTGGTCGAACTAAACTACCCACCTGAGAGGCGGCAACCCATCTAGTTTACTGAGGCTAACAGAAGATTCCCTTTGGGTGGGATTGTCAATAATTGGCGGATGAACACCGAGATCTGCGTCTGGCTGTCTGCCGCGGATCGGGCGCAGCTGGAGAGTTGGCTTGCGGACCGTAATACGCCGCAGAAATTGGTCTGGCGATCACGCATCGTACTGCTGTCGGCGGCCCGTGTTGGGACGATGTCGATCGCTCGCGAGGTGGGCAAGAGCAAGCCGACGGTGTGGCGCTGGCGGGAGCGCTACGTGGCGCAAGGGATCGCCGCGCTTAAGCGCGACGCCAGCCGTCCCGGGCGCAAGCCGCCGTTGGCACCCGAAGTGATTGCGCAAGTGGTCGACAAAACCCTGCACGAGAAGCCCCCGGCGGCAACCCAGTGGAGCACCCGGACGATGGCCCAGACCGTCGGCCTCAGCCAGACCAGTGTGCGGCAGATTTGGCACGCACACGGGCTCAAGCCGCATCTTGTGCGCAGTTTCAAGCTGTCGAATGACAAGCGATTTGTCGAGAAAGTCCAGGATGTCGTCGGCCTCTACCTGGGCCCGCCGGACAAGGCGATGGTGCTAAGCGT
>DASQCY010000276.1:0-2668 GCA_035634495.1 Allostellaceae bacterium | reverse complement strand
GGCGCCGTCACGCGACGTAACGGCCGAGGCGCACGGCGGTCTGCCCCTTGACTAGCCGCCGCGACGGCATGATCAGCACGCAATCGTCATAGGGGGTGCGCACCTCGCGCCCATCGTCGCGGCCGATCAATGTCCCCTTTTTCGGCAATACCTCGAGCCCGCGGTAATCCTGGACAAACTCGAAGGTCTCGCCGGTGATCGTGACGGCCTCGGTGACCTGGATGGTCCGTTGCCGAGGATGCGCGTCGAAATCCGGTCCGCCGAGCGGCCTCGCGTCATCGCGCGATAAAGTGCCAACGGCGATCAGAAACCTCAGCATGACATCGGTGGCGACCTCGGCGGCGCGGCGCTCCCAGTGCTGGCCGGCTTCGATCAGGAGTGCCGTCTTAGCCGAGGCAGGATCGCCGAAACTGCCATAGTCGCGCATCCGCGGCCCCGCCGCGTGACCGGCGTCGCACATGATCAGCTCGGGGATGCCGACCCGCCGCGCGAACGCCAGCGATCGATCGAGCGTCCCCGCCAGCATCAAGGGCGCGGTCGCATATTGCATCGAGTGGATGTCGAGCAGGAAATCGGCGGCATCGACAATGGGACGCAAGGCGCGGGCGCGGGCAAGCTCGGTCGACTGGCGCTCGCCGTCGAGGGTCGCGGGCGCCCACAGCCGGTTGAAATCCTCGTCAACAAAACGGGAGGCGGTAGGCACCCGACCGTCGAAGCTGCGATAGGCGGCGACGTTGTCGAAGGCCAATGTCAGCTTGCCTTGTCTCGGCCGCAGCCCGGCGCGAAACAGCCGATCGAGCGCGATTGCGCCGCAGATCTCGTTGCCGTGGGTCACCGCGGTGACGAGGACGTGCGGCCCGGCTGAACCGCTGTCGAGGGTGGTGACGTAATCGATCCCGGTATTGCCGGCTCGGTAAGGCTCGATGTCGGGCGGGGTCAGCTCGATCGCATAGTTCGGCTCGGGCACGCGAGGCTCCCGGTCAGAGGGCAAGAGGCCTATTTTGCACGCCCTCGGCCGTCGCGTCACGCCGGAGGCGACGGCGAAACTTGCCCGGCGGCGGGCCCATGCGTAAATTCGCGCGATGGCAGAAACGTACAATATTGTCACATCGAGAAACGAGCCTGCCGGGGTCAGCTTCGAGATTCCCGGGGTGCTGTGGCGCCGCGATCCGCAAACGGCGGAAATGCCGCTGGTCTTCGACTCGCCGCACAGCGGGTCGAGCTATCCCGAGGATTTTCGCTTCTGTTGCCCGTTCGAGGTGCTACGCGCCGCCGAGGACAGCTATGTCGACGAGCTTTACAGTGCGGCACCCGCGCTCGGTGCGACCCTGATCGGGGCGGTCTTTCCGCGCAGTTACCTCGACGCGAACCGGGCGATCGACGATATCGATTCCGCGCTGATCGACGGAACCTGGCCGTCGCCTCTCGCCCCCTCGCACAAGACGCGGTCCGGCCTCGGCCTGGTACGCCGTGTGGTCAGGCCCGGCATCCCCATCTACGAACGACAGCTCAGCGTCGACGAGATCCGGGAACGGCTCGATCGCTGTCACACGCCGTACCACCGCGTGCTCGACGAGGCCTGCCGGCGTGCCCATCGCAAGTTCGGGATCGTCTGGCATGTAAACTGCCATTCGATGCCGTCCCAGCGTAGCGGCAAGAACGGCAAGAGAGGTGGGCACTGCGCCGATTTCGTGCTGGGCGATCGCGACGGCACGACCTGCGAGCCGGAATTTACCGATTTTGTCGCCCAAGTGCTGCGTAGGCGCGGCTACACGGTGCGCATCAACGAGGTTTATAAGGGTGTCGAGATCGTCAAACGGCAGGGACGCCCGGCGATGCACCGACACAGCCTGCAGATCGAGGTCGACCGCGCGCTCTACATGGACCAGAAGACCTTGGAAAAGAGCCCTGGCTTCGACCAGGTGCGCGCCGACATTACCGAACTGATCGAGGCGCTCCAGCGCTTCGCAAGCGCCCGTCTCGAAGAGCACCGAGTCGAGAACCCCGTTTGAACGCCGATGGAGGAAAGAGCCGTGGCGACAATTCCCAAGGTCCTGCAACAGCACATCAATACTGCCTTCCCGGCGAATGTGTGCCTGGTCGGAAGCGTCCTGCCGAACGGGTTCGCCCAGGTCACCCCGCGTGGCAGCACGATGGTGTTCGACGACACGCATATCGGGCTGTGGGAACGCGGCAAGGGCTCGACCAATGAGAATTTAGCCGACGGAACCAAGCTCACGGTATATTTCCGCAAGCCGCAATTGCGCGAGGAAGGTGTTCTGCCAAAGGGCGGCATCGCCCGATTTTATGGCCGGGCGAAGATCTACCGGTCGGGACCGGTCTACGAGGAGGTGTGGCGCCGCCTGGTCCAGCCCGAAAAGGACCGCGATCCGGAAAAACAGGGGCACGCGGTCCTGATCGAGATCGAGCGCGCCGAGGAGCTGGACGGAGCCCCGCTCAAGCTTGATTGATCGCCGGAGGCTGCCAAGAGTCAGATCCCGTAGAGGTTCTCCGGGCTGGCCGGGACCTGGCCGTGCTCGACCCGCTTGACCGCTTCGATCAATTTGACGTGGCTCGGCGTGGGAACCCCGACTTCGCGCCCTTTTTCGGCGATCACTCCGTTGATGAAATCGATCTCGGTGCGCCGGCCCTTGTACATGTCCTGGCC
>DASQCY010000275.1:0-1728 GCA_035634495.1 Allostellaceae bacterium | reverse complement strand
GCCGGATCGACCCGTCCGGCCGTCCCTGCCGTTTATTATTGAAAACAGATTTATTCGATAGTGCCGCTGCGACGGCACGTGGCAGCCTATCACTGGGGGCTAGGCCGATGAAGCGCCGTCGATGGCGATCTCCGCCCCGGTGATGTAGCTGCTCTCGTCGGAGAGCAGGAATGCCACCAGCTGCGCAACCTCCTCCGGGGTTCCGTAGCGGTGCATCGGCACCTGCTTCATCCGCTCCTCGCGCTGCTCGGGCGTGCGGAACGCGATCATGTCGGTGTCGATTGGACCGGGATGAACCGAGTTCACCCTGATTTTGCGGCCGCCGAGGTCGATCGCTGCCGACTTGGTCATACCCCGCAGCGCCCATTTAGTCGCGGCACAGGCGAAGGACCCGGGCGATCCCTTGAGACCAGCGACTGATGAGATATTCACGATGGACCCTCCACCCGAGCGCTCCATCGCCGGCACTACCGCCTTCATGCCGAGAAAGCAGCCGTACTGGTTGATCTGGATGTGCCGCTGCCAGAGCGCGTCGTCGGTCTCCATCAGCGCGGCCGGCTGGTATATCCCGGCGTTGTTGACCAAGCCGTGCAAGCCGCCGAGCTTCTGGGCGGCTTCGACGGCGCGGGCCCAATCGGCTTCCGAGGTCACATCGTGCCGGACGAAGGACGCAGCCGGCCCGAGCTCGCCAGCCAGCGCCTGGCCCTGATTGTCCAGCACGTCGCCGATCACCACCTTCGCACCCTGCGCTACCAGCAGGCGGGCCTCCGCGGCACCCTGGCCGCGCGCGCCGCCGCTCACGAGCACCACCTTGTTGTCGAACCGTGCCATGTCCGCTCCCCCTGATTACCAACCAGGAAGTTTGGCAGATCGGACGGCCTGGTTCAAAATCTGGTGATGTTAGGCCATCGGGTGTCATTTCGAACATTAAGTGGCGGCGATTTTTGAACGGTAACTGGCGCGCGCCGGGCCAGTCTCCCCCGCCGTTGCCGGGCGCTGGTCCGCCTTCGCGTCCGACAATCATCCCGTCCGCCTTGGCGTCGTCACCCCCGGATAGCTGGACACTTGTGGGTGACCGCTCATCGACCGTTTGGCGGATACGCCCAGGCGACGCCCACAGGGAGCAGGAGCGCCGGGCCAGATAATTCTGCGCCAGATAATTTTCAAAATGACAGCGATGCGGCGCGGCGATTTCCCGCCAGTGTATGATAATGCCGCGCCAACGCGCTCGTCACCGTCGGTCGGTTGAACCGGCGCTGAAGCTACTGTGGGAGGCATCGACGCCAGATGAACGCCATCAAAGACTCGATCAAGTCAGGTAGAACCGTCATCGGGACGACCGCGGGACCGAACGTCGACGTGTCGATCCTGGCCGACGCCGGGTACGACTTCGTGCTCTTCGACACCCAGCACTCCGCCTGGGAGATCAAGCAGCTGCAGCCGTCGATCCAGACGATGCGCGGCAAGCAGGCGGCGCCGCTGGTGCGCGTCGCCGCGAACCAGGCCTATCAGATCTGCTTCGCGCTTGACGCCGGGGCGCGCGGCATCGTTGTGCCGATGGTCAATACCCGAGCGGAGGCGGAGGCCGCCGTGCGCGCCTGCCGCTATCATCCGCTTGGCAACCGCAGCAACGCTGGGGTACGCGGCGAGTGGGGCGAGTTCAAGAATTACCGCGATTACCTCGATGCCGTGAACAACGGGCTCCTTATCGTGCCGATGATCGAGACC
>DASQCY010000274.1:0-2769 GCA_035634495.1 Allostellaceae bacterium | reverse complement strand
TAAAAACAAAGACACTTGCGACCGCAAGTTCCCAGTAGGTTAGGGCTGTGTAACTAGCCACTCGGGGACCTCCTCCCGAACCTGACCATCTCTGACCACGAGGAGCCGATGCGCGATACGCTTGGCTTGCTCGGCATCGTGCGTAACCCACAGAACAGCGAGACCCGCCCGTACTCGAGCAGCAATCAGCGACTCGACCGCCGCTACGGAAGCGGGATCGAGGGCCGCGGTAGGTTCATCGAGCAGCAGCACCTTTGGTCCCACCATCAGCGCGCGGATAAGCGCGAGCCGCAGCCGCTCGCCTGTCGACAGGCGGCTGATCGGCCAAGCCTTCGCATCCTTCGGAAACCCCAGGTCTCTGACAAGAGCGAGTGCCCCCGTCCATTCGCTGAAGTGCTCGCCGACCGTATCCCCCCACCAACCCGGCTCGGCCGGCACATAACCGACCAGGCGGCGCCATTCGGGTCCGGCGAGCGTTGAGCGGTCGCGGCCGTCGAGGCATACCACGCCCTCATTGGGATCAAGGTCCGCGATCGCGCGCAGCAGCAACGTTTTTCCCGCCCCGGAGGGGCCCCGTATCGCGATACACTCCCCGGCCGACAACGAAAGAGAGGCAGGTTTGAGGAGCTTTGTTCGAAGATCGCGAACCTGAAGAATCGGCGCGCCGGCGTGACAAGCGGTGAGAACCGGTTCGTTAGCCTCCATCGTTGCCGCCGCGTCGACAGCCATCTCCTTCAGCCCCCTGTACAAAACTGGCGCCCTGAGCCTGACAATTGGTATCTTTCGCCGCGCCTAGCGTGTCGGCTTCGACAAGGTGGCAACTTGAAGTTCCGGCGAATGGAAACCCAGTCGATCTCTCCGTTTATCATAACGGCTTCAGCAGGGGGATGACCTCGCCGAGAGCGAGGACCCGGAGTGGCCCCGTCTTGGGCCCCGCATCCTCTATGCTCAGTCTGGATCCATTCCTTTCGTTCTATAGACCGCCTTGGCCGACGCCCCAGTCAGGAAATCGATGAAAGTCTTTGCCTCGATCGGTTGTCGACAGGTCCAGGGAGTACCGGCGAAGAAGACCAGGTCGCCTGTCTGCAGCTCTGCCGGAAGTAATCCGACGATCTCGGCGCCCTGGGTTTCCATGAGGACGCTAATCGGCGCCATCGCGACTTCGGTTTCGCCGCGTTGGAACAGGCCGGTGAGGAATTGTGCCCCGCTTTGGCCCGGCGGCGGCGAGATGAGGCGGGTTTTCGGTCTCGTCTCGCTCGCGAGGCCGAGGGTTTCCAAAGTTTTCGCCATGTGAACACCGGCGGCGTCGCCTACACTCGGATCGCCATAGGTGATGAATTTGGCATCGAGCAGCGTCTTCTTGAACGCCTCGACTGTTTTGATATCGGGCTTGGGCGCGCCCTGCCTGACGGCTAATCCGATAGGCACGCGCGCCAACTGGGCTGCCGTGCCGCCAGCCATCTTACCGGCGCGCACGAGCTCGTCAAGAAACGGCTTCGTCAGAATGGCGACATCGATCGGATCATCGCCTGTGACCTTCTCCGCGACTTTGGCAACGGTGCCGTATTCGATGACGAGCTTTAGCCCCGAAGACGTCTCGAAGAAACCAGCCAACTCTTGCACCGCGGCGCGCATCGCTCCGCCGCTCAGCACCTTCAATTCCGCTGCGCTGACCGGACAGGCGGAGGAAGCCGCCAGCGCCGCTATGATAGCGACGATTCAGACTGCGCTTGTCAGCGGGGTTTTTGACGAAATTGCTGAAGGCCAGCGCGCTGCTGAGGCGCTGCAACGCCCACAGGCGGGTGACTCAAGAGAGCGAAGCCTCTCGATACAGAAGCGGCGCGAGAGGTTGGCGGCTACGCTGCGACCGAAAGCCGCTGCAGAGCTGCCCGGTATGAAGACGCTATTTTGGCTCCGAAGGCCATCCATGGCACACCCCATCGCTGTCGCGTGCGCATTGGCATCGCGAAGACAGGGCAACACTTGGCCAGTTACGGCTAAGGGGTCGTTGCCAATGACCTGGGCCTATTATCTCCCCGGCAGCTCCGAGGTCAACTGCCGATTCGATCCGGTCGGAGGGCCGCATAGCCACTTGCCCCGGCACCGGCCGGTTCTGCATAAACATCCGCACCATCCGGACCTGCATCACCACCACCAACATGGGTACGCGTGAACGGGCGCAACGACCGCGAGCCGGGACGGCGCAAAGACAGGGGCTGGAGCAAGCCGTTCCCCTCGCCGCGTTGTTTACCGCGTTCCTTGCCGTTTCGCTCTACGGCGTCGGCGGAGCCAGCGGCATCGTTTGGGCGCGCCGCATTGCCGTCGAGAAGCGCCGCTGGATCAGCGATCGAGAATTTGCCGACATCGTCAGCCTTTGTCAGTTCATGCCCGGGCCGAACATTGTTGGCATTGCCGTCTGCGTCGGGGCGAAGATGCGGGGCACGATCGGAACGATCGCAGCAGTTTCGGGCTTTCTCGTCATCCCGTGGATAATCGGTCTCGCGGTGGGCCTGTTTTTTCTTGAATATGCTCACCTGACGCTCCTCAGGAACATCCTCGGCGGGATTGCCGCGACGGCAGCCGGGCTTCTGATCGCAACCGGCTTAAGGCTTCTTTTGCCGCACCGGCGGCGTCCAGCAGCGTTGCTGTTTGCCGTCCTGGCCTTCGGGCTCATCACCTTCGCCAAACTGTCGCTTCTCGCCGTTCTATTCGGCTTGGTGCCGCTTAGCATTGCCGTCGCCGGCATCGAAAGGGCGAGAGCGCGATGAC
>DASQCY010000273.1:0-2220 GCA_035634495.1 Allostellaceae bacterium | reverse complement strand
ACGATTTGAAAGGTCTGCTCCTCGTCGTTCTCCTCGTCCGCAAGCGTGACCCTAGCCCCGAATTTGATCACCGACCCCGACAGCTTGGAGACGTCAATGACTTCCGCACGCGCGATCTTGTCCTCGATTTCGGCCAGCCGGCCCTCGACAAAGCTCTGCCGATCGCGCGCGGAGTGATATTCGGCATTCTCCGCCAAGTCGCCATGATCTCGAGCCTCGGCGATGGCGCGGATTATCGCCGGTCGGTCGACGGTCTTCAAGCGCTTCAGCTCCTCCCGGAGCCGATTGTAGCCATCGGCCGTCATCGGGATCTTGTTCATTGAAAAGGGGTTCACATCCTGCTGACGAAAGCCACGGCAGGGCTGCCGCGGAGCAATCAAAAGTATGACTGTAATGGCGCAACTTCAAGATTGCCGGCGCGCAAGGCCTGGATCGCCTGCACCGCCGCCCGCGCCCCGGCGACGGTCGTATAATACGGGATGCTGTTGGTCAGCGCGGTACGTCTGAGGCTAAAGCTATCGGCGATCGCTTGCGCACCCTCGGTCGTGTTGAAGACAAGCTGAATGCCGCCGCTCAACATCAAATCGACAATGTGCGGGCGTCCGTCGCTCACTTTGTTGATGCGCGCCACCGGCAGGCCACAGGCGATCAGGGCCTGCGCAGTGCCGTTGGTAGCAATTAGCGCGAAACCCATTTCGAGGAGCTGACGGCAAGGCTCAACGAGCGCCCTTTTGTCTTGATCCCGGACCGAGACAAAGACGCTGCCCTCAAACGGCAAGTTGGTCCCGCTGCCGAGCTGCGACTTTGCGAAGGCGCGCCCGAAATCTGTGTCGAGCCCCATGACCTCGCCGGTTGATTTCATCTCCGGACCGAGGATCAGGTCGACACCCGGGAAGCGCGCAAACGGGAAGACCGCCTCCTTGACCGCAACATGGCCGCCGTTTGCGAGACGCTGGTGGCAGGTGCGGGCGAGACCCAGCTCGAGACGTTCACCCGCCATGATCCGCGCGGCGATCTTGGCGATCGGGACCCCGACCGCCTTGGCGACAAACGGAACCGTCCGCGAGGCGCGCGGATTGACCTCCAAAACGTAGATTTCGTCATCTTTGACCGCGAATTGAACATTCATCAGCCCAACCACGTCGAGCGCACGGGCAAGCACGACGGTCTGCCGCTCGATCTCGACGATCGTATCGCGCGCGAGGCTGTATGGCGGCAGCGAGCAGGCGCTGTCGCCCGAATGGATCCCGGCCTCCTCGATATGTTCCATGATGCCGGCGACCTCGACGGTCATTCCGTCGGAGATGGCGTCGACATCGACCTCGATTGCGTTCTGCAGATAGCGGTCGATCAGCACTGGGGTCGCCCCCGACACACCGACTGCATAGCGCATGTAACGGTCGAGCGCGGCGCTGTCGTGGACGATCTCCATAGCCCGCCCGCCGAGAACGTAAGACGGGCGGATCATCACCGGGAAGCCGATGCGCAACGCGATCTCCACGGCCTCGCTCACGGAACACGCACTGCCGTTAGTCGCCTGCCGCAGCCCGAGGCTCCTGAGGAGACCCTGGAATCGGCTGCGATCCTCGGCGAGGTCGATCGCGTCGGGCGGAGTCCCGAGAATCGGTATCTGCGCCCGCTCCAGAGCTGCCGCGAGCTTCAACGGGGTCTGCCCGCCGAACTGCACCATCACGCCGAGCAGGATCCCGCGGCGCTCTTCGACCCGAATGATCTCGACCACATCCTCGGCGGTCAACGGCTCGAAGTAGAGCCGGTCGGAAGTGTCGTAATCCGTCGACACGGTCTCCGGGTTGCAGTTGATCATTATCGTCTCGATCCCCGCCTCGCGCAGACTGTAGGCTGCATGCACGCAGCAGTAGTCGAACTCGATACCCTGTCCGATTCGGTTCGGGCCGCCGCCGAGAATGATCACCTTTCGCCGGTCGCTCGGATCGGCCTCGCATTCGGGCGCATCGAACCCGTCGCCCTCGTAGCAGGAGTACATGTACGGAGTGAGCGAAGGAAACTCCGCCGCGCAAGTGTCAATCCGTTTATACACCGGCCGCAAATCGCAGCTTCGGCGGCGTGCGGATACGGCGTCCTCGTCCAGCCCCGCCAGCTTGCCGAGGCGGGCATCCGAGAAGCCCATCTGCTTGAGTCGCAAAAACTTGGTGCGATCGTGCGGGAGGCCGTGGCGCCGAACTCGTTCCTCGATTTCGA
>DASQCY010000272.1:0-1958 GCA_035634495.1 Allostellaceae bacterium | reverse complement strand
ATAATTATCGCCGTCGATGTCGGTGTCGCCCGCGGCCAAGCGACGGTGTGGACCTGCGATCTGACCCACGGCTACATCGACATCAATGCCAGCTACCGGAGCTGAGCTCCCGATCGTGCTCGTCGCGGCGGTGGCGCTGGTCGACGCTGATGGGCGTGTGCTGCTCGCTGAACGGCCGGCGGGTAAATCGATGGCCGGGTTATGGGAGTTTCCCGGTGGCAAGGTCAACGTCGGCGAAACGCCCGAGGCGGCGCTGATCCGCGAGCTCTCCGAGGAGCTCGGCATCGATGTCGCAGCGAGCTGCCTTGCCCCGTTTACCTTTGCATCCCACACCTATCCCGACTTTCATTTGCTGATGCCGCTCTACGTCTGCCGCAAATGGGCGGGGACCCCGGCGGCACGGGAAGGACAGCGCCTCGCCTGGGTGCGCGCCGCCCGGCTCGCCGACTACCCGATGCCGCCGGCCGACGAGCCCCTCATCGCGTTGCTGCGCGACCTCCTCTGATCCCGATGCTATCTTGGCACCAAGATCGCGGTGTATTCTGTTCGAGTGATGGATGATGGAGCCTTATCTCACATTTCCCGGTTGTTTCCCGGTTATGGGCCTCATCCGGGAATTTCGGCTGCAAGCGATTCCCGGTTATTCGCTACCGCAATCGCCGTTTCTGCTAACGTAAGTGTTTGTTCCAGAAGAGGTTCTTGGTAAACATTTGCGTCGAATTCGATTTTTTTGCGGGAATTTCCCGGCAAAGCCGGGAAACGCGGGGGTTTTGGACAGTCGGCGACTAGCCGATGCCGTCGGTTCCGGCCCCGCAGACGACAGCGCATACCCGCTCGCCCGCCATCATCTGGTAATGGCCGGAAAGCAGCGCGGCGACCGCAGCGGCACCGCTGAGCTCGGTGGCTACCCCGATCTCGCGCCACAGCCAATGTGCCGCCGACCGCATCTCGGCGTCCTCAACCAGAACGATCCGCTCGACGGCTTCGCGAACGATCGCGAAATTCACCGGCTCGCTGCGGCGCGGCGCCAAGGTGACCGCCGCAGTGTCGAGGCTGGTGAGCTCGACGAGACGGCCGGCCATGAGGCTGTCGTGCAAGGTCGGCGCACCTACCGGCTCGACCCCGATGATGCGGATGCTGGGCTTTAGCGCCCTCGCCGCGATCGAGATGCCCGAAATCAGGCCGCCCCCTCCGATCGAGACGAGCAGCGTATCGAGGTCAGGAGCCTGGTCGAGGATCTCGAGCGCTATCGTCCCCTGGCCAGCGATGACGTCGGCGTCGGCGAACGGGTGGATATAGGCGAGGCCCTCGGATTCAGCATGTTGCAGGGCCGCCCGGTTGCTGTCATCCCAGATTTCACCCGCCATCACTACACGCGCTCCCCACGCGTCGAGCTTGGCTATTTTTTCGGTAGCTACGGACCGGGGTAGGAAGATTGTCGCCGGCACCTCGGCCGCCCAACCGGCGTAGGCAACAGCGAGCCCGTGATTGCCGCCCGACGCGGTGACGACGCCGCGGCGCAATCTGTCTGGAGGCGCGGCGAAGAGCGCATTGATCGCGCCGCGCGCCTTGAACGAGCCGGTGACTTGCAGCGCTTCGAGCTTGAGCCGCAAGCCCCCTGCAAGCTCGGGCCTTTCCTTGGTCGGTGCAGCCGCTAGCAAGGGCGTTTGCCGCACGTACGGACGGATTCGTGCAGCGGCAGCGCGGACCTCGTCTATCCCGGGCGCGGTAATCAGGGTGCCCGGCCGGTCAGGAATAGGATTTCGAAGGTCGCCGGGATGCGGCCCTCAGTAAGGCCGAAGCGTTCGGCATATAGAGCCGTGGCGCGGGCAAGGGTGCTCCGGCGCAGCGGCGTACGACGGCGCGCCGACAGCGCATTTGTCTCTCCCATGCCGCGCAAGTCGTGCATCATCGCCACCGCGTCAGGGTATGTGACGCTGAGCGTTTCGGCGTCGGCA
>DASQCY010000271.1:0-6608 GCA_035634495.1 Allostellaceae bacterium | reverse complement strand
GCAAGGTAGTACTCTTGCCGCACCCCGAGGGACCGACCAGCACGATGAACTCGCGATCGGGAATGTCGAGATTGATCCCTTGCACCGCAGGTGTGCGGTCGAACATCTTGACGATGTTGCGAAGCGCGACTTGCGCCATCTTGTTACCCTTTCGTCGCGCCGGCAGTCAGGCCGGCTAAGTAGTCCATTAGGAAGGCGTAGATGATCAGCGGCGCCGCAGCTCCCAGCAACGCGCCGGTCATGATTTGCCGCCAAGCATACAAGTGACCCCGATCAGCGTGGTCACGATCTCAACAGGCGGCGTGAGCTGATCGGCCGATGTGGTGAAGCCAAGCCCGTAGAGAAAACTCGCCCACGAAACCGTAGAGCAGAATATCGTTGCAGCGATGATCCCGGCCGGCGTGACCGGATAAGAGATCTTGATTAGCATCCGAATATAGCGGGTACCGTCGATCAATGCGGCCTGGTCGAGCTCCTTCGGAATGCTCGCAAAATATCCAACCATAACCCAGCTGCAGAACGGAACTGTCAATGTCGAGACGCCCGAGTGGCGAAGACATGGGTCTGATCGACCGGCCCGCCGTTAGTCAGGATCTTGACGACCACGAAATTGGCTAAGGTCACGATCAACGAGAATAGCCGCCGCACAAATTGCCGCATGGTATTCCATGAGTGGGCCGCAGGAACGCAGACACCGCGGGCCACCACATCAGCCATCAAGCTGCTCCTTGCGTTCGGCACCGCTTGGCTCGCGGCTTCGCTGATTTGCATCTGCAAATTAAGCACTCTAAGCAATGCACAGCGCGCACAGGAGCACATCGGCGTGAAGCGGAGGGTAGATGCGACCGAGGCCATTTGAGCGGGCAATTTGGGGTCTCGTTAGCGAGGTCATCCACTCCGTCGAGCAGCCGGCCCTCGCGAAAAAGGCGGTTAGAGTTCAAATTGTACAGCAGCAGTGTAAAATTGCCTCACCTATTTTGCCCTGTCTTCGGGTCCAGATGGTACCCGCCTGACTCAGGGCTGAAAATACCGGCATCGTCCTGCCGGGTGCCGCGATGCCGTTCAAGTTCGTGCGCGTATCGACGCAGCGCGTAGGCCTCGCTCAGATATCCGATGACCCGGCGATCCTCGGGGTTGTCGATGACCGGGAGCGTCTCTTGTGCGGCCCTGCTGAAGCGATCGAGGGCGGTGCGCAGGTCGTCTCCCGGCAGGAGAAACGGGACAATCTCCGAAACCGCAGCCTGCACCGTCTTGGGAGCGCTGACGCCGTCGGGCGCGCTCACCCCCGCAGGATCGATCATGCCGCAGAGACCGCCGTGGTCATCGACGACAAACACTTGCTTGATGCTGCCGGCGGGGAAACGTCGGCGCAACTCGTCGAACGGCAACCCGGAGGCGATCACCGCCGGGTCGCGCCGCATCATCGGGCCGACCAGCAGATCATTGATCCAACCGACATCCTCTGGGCTGCGGATCGTCAGCCCGCGCAGATGGAAGCGCCAAGTAGCGAAGGAATAGCCGAACCAGTGCCGCACAGCGATCGCGGCGGTGACGACTCCTACCATAACGCCGATGGTCGCCGTGAAATCGCCGGTCGTCTCGAGCACGATCATGATCATCGTCATGGGCGCCCCGACGATAGAAGCGGCAACGGCACCCATGCCGACCAGCGTGTATATCAGTGGATCGGCGCCGGGGTAGGGGCCGAGCCGAGCCAGCATCTCGCCGATAAAGCTTCCGAACAGGCTGCCGAGGAACAGCGAGGTGCTGAACAGCCCGCCGCGAAACCCGGAACCGATCGACACCGCGGAAGCGACAATCTTCGCCACAATCAGTCCGCCGAGAAAAGAAAGATCGAAGCCGGAATGCAACACCCGCATAATGCCGCCGTGCCCGCTGCCCAGGATCTGTGGGAAAGGCAGCGCGATCGCACCAACCAGCAGGCCGCCGAGGGCCGGCCGGGCCCAGCGCGGCACCGCCAACGAGCGGAACAGCGCTTCGGTCGACGTCACTCCTTTCATGACAACGATGCCGAGCCCCGCCGAGGCGAGACCAACGCAGAAAAAGGCGGGATAGTCGGAAGGTGAAATCGTAATTTCATGCCAGACGACGAATATCGGGTTCGATCCGACGAGCCCACGGACGACGAGTGCCCCGGTCAACGCCGCGATGCCAACCGGGGCCAGGGTCTGCAACGTATAGGCGCCGATAATCAGCTCGAAGGCGTAGAAGGCTCCGGTCAGCGGGGCATTGAAGGCCGCTGCGATCGCGCCGGCGGCGCCGCAACCGACGAGGGTGCGGACGTCGTCGCGGCGAAGGCCGAGCCATCTGCCGAGCCGCGACGCGAGCGCGGCCCCGAGCTGCGTATAGGCCGCCTCGAGCCCTACCGAAGCGCCAAACCCGCCCGAGAACAATGTCACGCCGACCAGGCCCAGGCTGTCGCCGACCGACATCCGACCGCCGAACAGCGCGTTCGCCTCGATCGCATCGACAACCTCGCGCTGGCGCCAGTGCCGCAGCAGCGTAGCGGCGAGGCCGACGAGCAGGCCCCCGAGCACCGGCATCAGCAGCGCCCGGGCTGGCCCGAGGTTGACATCGCTCAAATGCCCCTCCTCGGGCATCGCGAAGGCAAGCCACCGTAGCTGAGCCAGCAGCAAGTCGATCAGGACCACGCTGATACCCGCCGCGACGCCCGCGCCCACCGAGAGTACGAGAAGGAACAGATCGTTGTCGCGCAACCGCGGCTCGGCGCGGCGGGGATCGGCCGCCGCAGCGCCGGCCTCTTCTACCCCCCGATGATGTGCTACCTCGGTGATCTAGAGGACTCAGTCTTCTGTTGTACAGGTAGCAGGAGGTCCCCCTGAGCACTCAAGGCCCGCACAACATTGCTCCGTGGACGTGCAGGTTTCACCTTCCTCGGTACATTCCGCAGCCCTGGCCATCGGAATTACGCGGATGCCGAATTGGTGAAGCAATTCCGACAAGTTCCTGGGCGACGAATCCGCCGCATTCTGGGCAGGCTCAACGGATGTCAACTCTTTCGCCGGCGCCGATTGCGAGAGGGCAATGCAAACCACGACGGCAAGAGCAACCAGAGGATTGCGCATGTCAAGTTCCGTTCAGGGTTTTCGCCAGAAGATTAGGTGGCAATCGCTGTGCCACAACAACGATTTCGTCGCTATCGCTCGGTGAGCTTCAGCTCGATGCGTCGATTGCGGCGATAGGCATCCTCGACGCTCCGCGGATCGATTGGCTGCTTGTCGGCAAAGCCCGCCGCGGCGAGCCGCGCCGCGGGTATCCCTTGATCGATCGCGAAGCGTACCACCGATAACGCGCGTGCAGTGGACAATTCCCAATTCGATGGAAATTGCGGATTGCTGATCGGACGGCGGTCGGTGTGGCCGTCCACTCGCAGGATCCAGTTAATGTCCGGCGGGATCTTGGCTGAGATTTCCTTCAACGCTCCGATCACCGGCTCCAGCTCCTGTTTTGCCTCGTCGCCGAGCTCAGCGCTGCCCGGGGCGAATAGCACTTCGGATTGGAAGACGAAGCGGTCGCCCGCGATGCGAATATCCGGACGATCGCCGAGAACCTCGCGTAGCCGGCCAAAAAATTCGGACCGGTATCGCGCGAGCTCTTCGACCTTGTTAACGAGCGCCAGGTTGAGGCGCTTGCCGAGTTCGACGATCTGGCCCTGCTGTTCCTTGACCTTCGCCTCAGAGACATCTAGGGCCGCCGCGATACGCGACAGTTGCTCGCGCAAGGCGGTGAGTTGGGCGTTGAGCTGGTCTACACGGGCGAGGGCGTTGCGGCTAATCTCCTTCTCGGCCGCAAGTCCTTGCTCGGCTCGATCGGCACGGGTGCCGACTTCACGCAAGCGGACCTCGCGGGCGTCGATCTCCTTCTGGGCTAGCGATGTCCTCTCCTGCTCCGTGGCAAGCCGGGCTTCGAGTTCCTTGGTGCGGTCGCGCAGCGCTCCCAGTTCCTTAGGCGCCTGCTGCTGCGCCCCTGCGATCTTGGCCTCGAGATCGGCCCGGACAGTCTTGAGGGCATCGACATCGCGCCGCAGGCTCTCGATCTCGCGCAGCTGCAACTCGATCTTCTCTTTGTCCGCGCTGACGACCGCGTCCGCGTCGCGCAGCCGGCCGGTCAGCCGATCGGCTTCGGCCTGAGAGCTCGCGAGCTGCGCAGACAAATCCGCTGAGCTCACACGGAGGTCCTCCTTGGCGCGCCGCTCCAAGGCGAGCAGATCGCCGAGCTCGTTGACTTGCTGCTGCAGCTGTTGGAGGGCTTGGTCGCGCCCTGAAAGAGCTTCCGACAGATAGAATTGCCCGGCGGTGAACACGAGTAGAATGAAGATGATCACCATCAAGAGCTGCGCCAGGGCATCGACGAAGCCAGGCCAGATGTCGATGCTCGACCGGCGGGAATTGCGAGGAGCGATGGCCATGGCTGAAATAGACCCGAGCGATCAGCGCCTGCCCTCTTCGGCGAGGGCGGCGATGGTGCGGGCGAGGATGCGGATCTCGGAGCGCAGCTCTTGAACGCTCTGAGCCCGGCCTTGGGCCACGTCCTCGGTCAGGCGCGCCAGATAGGCCTCGATGTTGCGCAGATGGCCACGCAGAACATCGTCGTGTCCGAGGGAGCCCTCGGCGACATCGGCCAGGCGGGCCAGAGAGGGTTTCAGTTCCAGCTGGTTCTCGGCAAGCCGCACCATTAGCATCTGACCCGCCTTCATCTGCTCGCCCAGCACCCCCAATCGATCGGTCAGGCTCGCGAGTGTGGCGTTGGCGCCGATGCGGCTCTCCTCGCTCCGGGCGAGAATGCGCTGAAGATTTTCCAAGCTGTCCGCCGTCTGCTCGAGCAGCGCCTGAATGTAGGCGGGCACCGATCCGTCGCCGGCGTCGCCGAGCTGGCCGCCCGAGAGCCTGGTATAGGTTGACAGCCACTCTTCAAGATCGTTGTAGAAGCGGTTCTGGGCCTGACCCGCTTGCAGATCGAGAAAGCCGAGCACAAGGCTGCCGGCCAGACCGAACAGGGAGGAGCTGAACGCGGTGCTCATCCCGGCGAGCGGCGATTCCAATCCCGATTTGAGATCGGCAAAAGCGCGGGCGGCGTCACTGCCGCCGACCGTGAGACCGCCGAGAACGCCTCCGACCGAACGCACCGTCTCCAAGAGCCCGTAAAACGTGCCCAGAAGGCCCAGAAAGATCAGCACGCCGATCAGATAACGCGAGGTCTCGCGCGTCTCGGCGAGGCGCGAGCCGATGCCGTCGAGCAAGGTCTGCAAGGAGGTCGCCGACAGGCTGACCCGCCTACCCTGCCGCGTTCCGAGCATGCGGGCCATCGGCGCGAGCAGTCGCGGCGCCGCGGCGCCCTCTGTTGCCTGGTCATCGTCGGCTTGGCGGTAACGAAAGTTCTCGATCCAGTCGATCTCGGGATCGAGCAGCAACACTTGGCGAAAAATATAGGCGATGCCGGCGAGTAGAATGACGAGGATTACGCCGTTGACTGCGGGATTCCCCATGAAGGCGTTGACGAGCGGCCGCCCGAGCGCCACCGCAAGCGCCGCCACCAGCACAAGGAACATTATCATTCGAAGCAGGAAGCGGCGCGAGTGGTTCAAGCCGTAAACCCGTCAAGACGGGAAATTGGGAGCGCGTTCACAGATCCCCAACGAACCCCACCCCCTGGAATGCGTGGCCGAGAGTTCGCGCCGGCCGGCCTGCGAAGGTAGCGCAGGGTCACTCTATGGACAATTAAATCTGCGGACGTGGCAGGTCAAACTCGGCGCGTCACCCGTCCGCCGCGTAGCGCCTCTCTGATCAACGCGGCGAGCGGCAGGTGGAGATGATCGTTGGCGGCGAGCACGTCGCCGGTCGTCATCATCTCGTGGCCGCCCGCCATGTCGCTGACATAGCCACCGGCCTCGCGGACCAGCAAAATTCCGGCGGCGATATCCCACGGAGCGAGGCCAAACTCCCAGAACCCGTCATAGCGGCCGGCGGCGACATAGGCGAGATCAAGAGCCGCCGAGCCCATGCGCCGGACGCCGCTCGTCGCGCTGATGACCGACGCGAGCGAATCGACATAGCCCGGCTGGTCGGCGCGGGTGCCGAACGGCATCCCGGTGCCGATCACCGCCTCGCCGAGCTGCCGGCGCGCCGAGACCCGAAGCCGGCGATCATTGAGATAGGCACCGAAGCCCTTCTCGGCTGCGTACATCTCGTCCCTGGTCGGCTCGTAGACCACACCGGCAACGATCTCCCCGTCGCGTTCGAGGGCGATCGAAATCGAAAAATGCGGAATCCCATGCAGAAAATTGGTCGTGCCGTCGAGCGGATCGACGATCCAGCGGTGCCGCTGGTCCGGTCCTGCCGTCGCCCCGCTCTCCTCTAAGAGCAAGGCATAGCCCGGGCGCGCCCGGGTCAGCTCGGCGCGGAGTATCCGCTCGGCCTTGAGATCTGCGGTCGAGACAAATTCGCCCGGACCCTTGACCGAGACCTGCAACTGCTCGACCTCCCCGAAGTCGCGGATCAAGCCGCGCGCCGCCTTTAGCGCGGCATTCGCCATCACGTTCAATATCGCCGAGCGCATGACCACGACTG
>DASQCY010000270.1:0-11347 GCA_035634495.1 Allostellaceae bacterium | reverse complement strand
TTGAGCGTCCGTCGCTGACGATGCCGTTCAACGTGACCGGTAGCCCGGCGATGTCGGTGTGCTGCGGCTATACCTCGGCCGGTCTGCCGCTAGCCGTTCAGCTGGCCGGCAAGCCGTTTGACGAGGCGACGGTTCTGAGAGCGGCGCATGCTTACGAACGGGCGACGCCGTGGCGATCGATTCGCCCGACCCTGCTTCCGTCGTAGTCCCGCGCCCAACCCACTTTTGCTATTGGAATCGTAAGTTAATATTGGCCGGTGGCGAATCTGCAGGCGAATCGATAAGAGCCATTGATGAGGTCGACCTCCCTCGATGCAACCGATACCGAATATCTTCGGCGTGCGCAGGAATTGGGTCCCGAGCTCGATGCGGCGGCCGAAGAGATCGAGCAGCGCCGCGAGCTACCCGAGGCGATCATCGAAGCGCTGGTGGAGCGCGGATTATTCCGCCTGCTGCTGCCCCGTACGCTGGGCGGCGCCGAACTGCGCCCCGCAGCCTACGTCTCGGTCATCGAGGAGGTCGCCAAACATGATGCCAGCACCGCCTGGTGTCTGGGCCAGGCCTGCGGCTGTACGATGACATCGGCTTATCTCGATCCCGCGGTGGCGCGCGAGATCTTTGGCGGAAAACGCGCGATCGTCGCCTGGGGCCCCCCGGGCCCCGCCGAAGCGCATGCGGTGCCTGGTGGCTACCGGCTGACCGGGACCTGGAGCTTCGCCAGCGGCAGCCATCACGCAACCTGGCTCGGCGCTCATGTCGCAATCCTCGACCCGAACGGGGTGCTACAGCTGCGGCCGGACGGCGGCCGGGCCATGCGCACCCTGCTGTTCCCAAAGGCGAGCGCGAGCTTGACCGATATTTGGCATGTCATCGGCTTGCGCGGCACCGGCAGCGACAGCTACACGGTCACCGATCTCTTTGTCCCCGAGAAGTACACGGTGTTGCGCGAGAACGCAGCCAAGGCCCACCAAACGGGCCTGCTCTATGCCTTCAGCAGCAGCAACATCTATGCATCGGGCTTCGCCGGAGTGGCTCTCGGCATTGCGCGGAGCGCGCTCGACGCCTTTGTCGAGCTCGCCCGCGACAAAATCCCGCGCGGCGCCAAACGCACCTTGCGCGACAACAATGTGGTCCAGGCGCAGGTCTCTCAGTCCGAAGCACGGCTTTGTGCCGCTCGCGCCTTTCTGCTGGGTTCTCTCGACGAAATCTGGCGGGATGTGAGTGGGTCGCGGCGGCTCACGATGGATCACAATACGACCATCCGGCTCGCTTCGACCTGGGCTATCCACCAGGCGCGCGACGTCGTCGACATGGCCTATCATGCGGCCGGGGCGACAGCGATCTTCGAGAACAACCCCTTCGAGCGGCGGTTCCGTGACGTTCACACGGTGATTCAGCAGTACCAAGGCCGCCAAGCGCATTTTGAAACGGTGGGCCAAGTGTTGCTCGGTCTCGAACCGGAAGGTGGGATGTTCACTTTTTGACCGATCCGATGAATCTCCGTGACCCTGCTCCGAGCGACATTCGCCCAGCGGCGGCCCGGCGCCATTGGTCGCTCGACGACATTCCATGGCACATGATCCGCCAAGAAGTAGTGGCACAAACCGAGGCGTTCTTTTATCTCGTGGCGACTGCGTCGCTGATGGAAAGTGCCACCGATCTTTATACCGAGAATCTGATCGATTACTTTGCCGACGACGAAGAGGTTACGTCGTGGCTCGAGAATTATTGGCTGCCGGAGGAATTGCAGCACGGCGAGGCATTGCGCCGGTATGTTCAAGCCACCTGGCCCGAGTTCGATTGGGAACCCGCGCGGCGGCTGTTTGTGGAAGAGTTCAAGCCATTTTGCGATACGTCGCTGGAGGCGACACGCAGCCAAGAGATGGCATCGCGCTGTGTCGTCGAAACCGGCACCGCGAGCTATTACCGAACCTTGTCGCGCGCTAGCCCCGACCCAGTGCTCGCCATCCTGACCCGCCATATCGCCGAGGACGAGGTGCGTCACTACAAGCATTTCTACCGGTATTTCCGGAAGTACCGCGACAGAGAGACCCCGAGCCGCGCCGCGATCCTGCCGGCGCTGTGGCGGCGGCTGCGCATGACCGGCGGCGACGACAGCTACATCGTCCTCAAGCATGTCTACAGTACCCATCATCCCGCCGAACCGTTCGATATCGGGGTTTATCGACGGGTGCGCCGTGAGTGTCGTGCCGTCCTCAGAGACCACGTCCCGCTCGAAATGAGCGTACGTATGATGTTGAAGCCTCTCGGGCTCGGCCCGCGGGTCCAGCGTATGACGCTGCCGGTGGTTGCGGCGCTGGCGCGCTGCTTCGTCCTGTAACGTCCCGAGGCTAGGCGGCGAAGTCGATCAGCTGGCGCACCGGCGCGCCGGATTTGAGCGCGGCAAAACCCTCGTTGATCTCGCTGAGCTTGATCCGGCCGGAGATCAGGTGATCGAGCTTCAAGCGGCCCTGGCGCCATAATGATAACAGCCGCGGCATGTCGACGCGGAAACGGTTGCCACCCATCGAGGTGCCTTGCAATTTGCGGTCGCGCAAGAAATCGAAGCCGTGCAACTCGATTTTCACGCCGAGCGGGACCATGCCAATGATCGTTGCCGTGCCCCCCGGACGCAACATGCCGAAAGCCTGCTCGGCGGTGGTCTTAGTGCCGAGCGCCTCGAAAGAGTAGTGCACGCCGCCGCCGGTCATATCCCTGACCGCCTTGATCGGATCGGCATTGCTGGCGTTCAAGGTGTCGGTGGCGCCGAGTTCGCGTGCAATCTCCAGCTTCGAGGCCACGGTATCGATCGCGATGATGCGCTCCGCACCGGCGAGGGCGGCGCCATTCACCGCCGACAACCCGACCCCGCCGCAGCCGATCACCGCGACTGTGGCACCGGGCTCGACCTTGGCGGCGTTGAACACGGCACCTACTCCGGTCATCACGCCACAGCCGACGAGGGCGGCGCGGTCGAGCGGGATGTCGGGATCGATCTTCACCATCGAATTTTCGTGGACCAGCATCTGCTCACCGAAGGACGAGAGGTTGAGAAACTGGTTCATCAGCTCCCCGCCTTTCCACGACAGGCGGCGCGAGACGCCGGGCGGCAATTTGACCTCGGTGTTTTCGCACAGATTGGGATGGCCGGTGACGCATTGCGGGCAGGTGCCGCAGAACACTGAGAGGCAGGTGATCACATGGTCGCCTGGCTTGACATAGGTCACACCCTCGCCAACCGCCTCGACGATACCGGCCGATTCATGGCCGAGCACGCAGGGTGTCGGATGCGGGTACAGGCCCTCGATGAAATGCAAATCGCTGTGGCACAGACCGGCAAAGGCGGTGCGCAGCAGCACCTCGCGGGGCCCGGGCTTGGTGAGCGCAACCTCTTCGATCGTCAAGGGTTGGTTTGGGGCGTGTAGAACGGCGGCTTTCATCGAAGGTTTACTCCTGGAAATTGAGGCGAAGGCCGGGCTCGGGCCAGTCCATTGCGGCGAGCTGACCATTAGCGGAAAGGGTTATGTAGGCCGTCTTCATGTCTTTGCCGCCAAAGCAGATGTTGGTCGGATAGACATCGGGCATCTTGACCTGCCGCACGACCCTGCCGTCGGGCGCGATCACGGTGATGTGGCCGGTGATCAGGGTCGCCACCGCGATATTGCCGGAGGCCTCGACGGCGAGACTGTCGAAGCGCTGAAAACCGGGAAGTCCACACACCAGCCGGCCGGTATAAGGAGCGGGAAACGGCTCCTTACGCAAAACACCAGGCGAGACAATGTCGAAAGCGAAGAGCCGCGAGCTTTCGGTATCGGCGACGTAGACGGTCTTTTCGTCCGGCGACAGGCCGACGCCGTTCGGGCTCAGCATCGGATGGACCAGTTCGACGATCTTCGAGCCGTCGGGCAAGGCGTAGTAGAGCCCGCCATGATCGCGGTCGCGGCCGCGCCTTTTCCCGAGATCGGTGAAATAAAACCCGCCCTGGCGATCGAAGACGATGTCATTGGGCGCCGACAGTTTGTGGCCACCGCATTGGCTGTAGAGGACACGCATTTCGCCGGTGCGCGGATCGATCCGCTGAACGTAGCCGCACTGGTAGTTCTGTGCCGGCCCGGTCGCGAGGAAACTGCCTGCGGCATATTCCGCGCCGCCATTGTTGCAGAGATAAAACGCGCCGTCGGGTCCCAACGCCAAGCCGTTCGGCCCGCCGCCTGTAGCCGACACCGTCGATTTGGTGCCATCGGGTATGATTCGGGTGACCGCACCGCCGGCAATCTCGCCCAAGATGACAGAACCGTCGGCCATCGCCACCGGGCCTTCGGGAAAGCGCAACCCCGTCGCTATCACCCGGACATCGGCCATCGCGCCCTCCCCCTCGTTGTGCCCGACGAGTCTGTCGCCTCGATCGCCCAAGCGTCAAGCGCGACCCGAATCTGCACGACAGGCGTCGAGCGCCCAGTCGACACGGTCCTTGCCGAAGTAGCGCCGGCCATTGACGATCATGGTGGGTACACCCGGACACTGCAGGCGCTCGAATTCCGCGAGGGAGTCCCGCGCTTCGCCGGCTGGGCCGGGTTCGGCCAATCTCGTCATCAAGTAGTCAGGGTCGAGGCCCGCGCGCTGCGCGGCCCACCGAATGGCTTCAGGGTCGTTGACGTCGAACCCCTCGACCCAGGCCGCTTCGAACAAGGCTTGATCGAGCAGGTCACGCTTTTCGGCATCGGCCGCGTAGAAGGCACGGGCCGGCAATTCCTCGCGGTGAAAGGGGGAAACCGCCCAGCGTTGGGCGCGCCGGTGGAAGATCTCCGGGTCGGGATAGACGAACGGGATCGAGAAGCGTTCCGACCAGCGCCGGCAATCTTCGCGAAGATAGGAGCCGACGACCCGGTTTTCTTTGCCGCCCAGCAATTCGGCGACCAGCACGCCCCGCTCGCGCGGAATATAGATCGGTTGGCGGATCAGCTGTATTCCCGGCGCATTTGCCAGCGCGCGCCGCAGTAGAACGGTGCCGAGATAGGCGTTCGGGGAATGATAGATCGTATAGCTGTAGACGAGGACCGTCATCGGGCGACCGCCGTGTTGTAACCTTAGCACCCGGGCGGCGTATAGTCCCCGCTGGAGCGTTGCGGCAACCGTCTAGGTGAAGGGTGGGAAGATGGATATAGGGCACGAAGTTGCAATCAAACCAGACATCGTGTTCGCCGAGCATGATGGCGCGGAGCTGCTCGGCGACCTCTATCTGCCGCAGGCGCTACGCAAAGCGCCCGCGCTGGTCGGCGTGCACGGCGGCGGGTGGCAGGTCGGCGACCGCAAATTCTACCGGAACTGGGGCGGCTATCTCGCCAAGCACGGTTATGCCGTGTTTGCGATCGACTACCGGCTGATGAAACCGGGTGTGAAAACCTGGCCTGGTGTGGTTTACGATTGCAGGGCGGCGGTGCAGTTCGTGCGTGCCAACGCCGTCGAGCTGGGCGTCGACCCGAACCGCATTGGAATGATTGGCGACTCGGCGGGTGCGCATTTGGCTGCGCTCGTGGCATTGGCGGGCGAGGAAGCGCTGTTCTCCAGTGAATATCGCAGTGACCCTTGCGCCTCGGCCTCGGTTGCCGTCAAAGTGGTCGTCGGCTTCTATGGCGTTTACGACATGCTGGCGCAATGGGAGCACGATCAGATTACCCGACCGCGTGATTCGGTCACCGAGAAACTGCTCGGCGGCCCACCGATGGTCAGCCGCAAGACATTCTTCGAGGCGTCGCCGCTGAGCTACGCGACGGTGGACAGGAACAGTACGCGCTTTCTGCTGATCTACGGCCGCGAAGACGACATCGTCGAGCCTGCGACACAGTCGGAAAAGTTCCTGACTGCTCTCAAGCAGGCCGGCTTCTTTGCGCGCACGATCATCGTGCCCGGCGCCGGCCATTTCTGGAGTGTAGACCCGGTCGAGGAGCCCGGCAGCTTCGGCGCTTATGCCGGCCCCAGGGTGCTACGGTTCCTTGCTGGACAACTCTAAGACGCGCTTCCGGAGGCCCTACGTCACATTAATCCAGCGTCTCCCGATAGGACCAGATTGCGATCGCTCCCACCACCAATGTAAAGGCGGCAATCGGCCACAGTTCAGGAAGAATCTCTGTAGCACCATTGCCCTTGAGCAGGATGCCGCGCACGACACGCAGCGCATGCGTCGTCGGAAAAATCTCGCCCGCCCACTGCGCCCAAATCGGCATGCCGTAGAACGGGAACATAAAACCGGACAGCAAGATCGAGGGCAGCAAGGTGAATTGTGCCATCTGCATAGCTTGCATTTGGCTCGTTGCAATCGTCGAAAAGGTAAAGCCCAGGGCAAGATTACTGGCGATGAACAACCCCAGCGCCAGGAGCAGCAGAAACAGCGAGCCGCGCACCGGCAGATCGAAGACCGCAGACGAGATCGCCATGATCAGAACCACTTGAACATAACCGATTGCGATATAGGGCACGATCTTGGCGACCATGACCTCGATCGGCCTGACCGGCATGGCCAGCAGGTTCTCCATCGTCCCGCGTTCCCGCTCCCGGGTGATCGACAAGGTCGTGATGATCAACGTCGAGAAAGTCAGAACGATGCAGACGAGACCCGGCACGATATTGAGGACGGTCAGCTGCTCCGGATTGTACCGAGCGTGAACGACGAACTGAAACGGCGGCTTTGTCGGTTCGGATTGCAGTTTCGGCGGCAGGTCGCGGTTGAGCGTCGCAGTGAGCGAGGCGAGTGCTGCTGTTGCGTTGCCGATAGCCGAAGGATCGGTCGCGTCCGCATCCACCAGGATGGCGGGCGTCTCGCCCCGATCGACCGACCGCTCAAAATTGGGCGGGATATTGATGACGAACAGCACCTCACCCTCGGCCAGCGCTCGCTCCGCCGCCTCTTCGGAAGCGAGCGGGCGGATGTCGTAATAGCCCGTATTGTGCAGAGCGGCGACGATCGTGCGCACGTACTGCGAATGCTCCGGCGATAAGAGCCCGGTCGGTAGATGCTTTGGGTCGGTATTGATCGCATATCCAAACAAGAAGAGCTGCATGACCGGAAGGGCGATGATCAAACGCAGTGTCATTGGATCGCGCCGAACCTGGATCCATTCCTTGTGCAGCACGGCGAGGAATCGCCCAAAGGAAAACCCGTTCATGTAGATTCCTTTGTGCGTGTCAGCAGATGAATAAAGACGTCCTCGAGCCGCGGCTCGACCTCGTGCCACGTCAACGCCGCATCTCCGAAATCGGCGATGGCTCGCTCCAGAGCCGCACGGTCGCTGCCGGCGATATGGACGGATCGCCCGAAGACAGCGGCCGCTTCGATGCCCGGCAGCAGCCGCAGTCGGCGCGCGGCCTCGTCGACTGCTTCTCCGGTGGCCTCATAGGTAACGAGCCCGGATTTGCGCGCCACCTGATCGGGGGCACCCTGCGTGACAATATGGCCGTCCGAAAGATAGACGATGCGCTCACACCGTTCGGCCTCGTCCATGTAGTGGGTCGAGACAAGCGTCGTCAGACCTTCGCCCGCCATGTCGTGGATGAGATCCCAGAACTCGCGCCGGGCTTCGGCATCGACACCGGCGGTGGGCTCGTCGAGCAGCAGCAGCTTTGGCTCATGCAGAACACAGGCGGCGAGCGCCAGCCTCTGCTTCCAGCCGCCCGAAAGGTGCCCAGCAAGCTGGCCCGCCCGCGCAGTGAGACCCATCCGCTCGACCATGTCCCGCACTGCTCGCCGACGGTTGCTCATCTGATAGACACGGGCGACGAAATCGAGGTTCTCGAGCACCGTGAGATCCTCGTAAAGGCTGAAGCGCTGGGTCATATAGCCAACCCGACGCCGAATGCGGGGCGCATCCGCGACGATGTCCAACCCGAGACAGGTTCCGCTGCCGCCGTCCGGCGTCAGCAGGCCGCAGAGCATGCGGATCGTTGTCGTTTTGCCGCTGCCATTGGCGCCGAGGAAGCCGCAGACCTCCCCCGAGGCCACCTGCAAATCCAAGCCATGCACGACTTTGTGCGCACCGAAACTTTTCTGCAGGTCGCGCACGTCGATGACGAGGTCAGTCATTGCCTGGCTCCCGCGCCGATCGGTCGAACGTCGATCGGCTGGCCCGGATTGAAGAGAGCGGCCTGTTCCGGTCGCGGACGTGCCTCGATACGGTAGACCAGCTTCGCCCGAGTAGATTCGCTGTAGATGACCGGAGGGGTGTACTCGGCGGTCGGGGAGATGAACGAGATTGTCCCGGCCAGGCCCGGTTGACACCCGTCACAGCCGAACCAGACAGCGTCGCCTCGATGCAGCCCCGACAAAGCGGTCTCCGGAACGAAGAAGCGGACGAAGATATTCTCTGGAGGCAAGATCGACACGACAGGCGCTCCCGCAGCCATCGTTTCACCCGGTTGTGCCAGCACGTCGGCGACGCGGCCGCCCACGGGCGCCATAACGGTGCGCTGTGCCAGCCGCCATTCGGCCATCTCCACGGCTGCCCGCCCTGCCGCGACCGCAGCCCGCTGCGCCTCGATCTCCCGCTCCCGACCCATCGGCGCCCGCGCCTGCGCGAGGGCCGCCTCCGCGTGCTGCGCCTTGGCTTGCGCCGACTTGTAATCGGCTCGACGCTGATCGACGGTTTGTGCAGTAGAATATCCGGTCCGCAATAGCGCTTCGTCACGCTGGAGATCGGCTCGCGCCCGTTCGAGGGTCGAGCGGGCATCGGTCAGGTTGGCCTCCGCTTGTGCGACTTCCGTCGGCTTCATTGCCGCTTCCAGATTGGCCAGCTGCTCTTCGGCTTGGGCGAGCTGGCGCGCTGCCTGATCACGGGCAGCGCGTTCGTGGGTGTCGTCTTGCGTAAAAAGAGGAGCGCCCCTAGCGATCTGATCGCCGCGGGCCACGGAGATCGCGGTCAACAGCCCTTGCTCGATCGGCGCGACCTTGACGTAGTCGGCTTCGGCATAGCCTTGCCACGCCGGCGAGACCGTGGAGCGCTGTTGAGACCACCATAGCCAACCGATGCCAGCCCCGAGGATGACCATGACGACGATCGATAAACGCATGGTTTGCCTTTAGGATACGATAATGTATCGTATCTGATTTCCAAAATGGGCACTTCGACGAAATCCGGCAACTCTCGCCGCGCAACGGGACGACCCCGAAACCCGGTTGTCGATCAGGCGATCCTGCGAGCCGCCCTGGAACTCTTCATCGAGCACGGCATCGCTGGAGCGAGCATCGAGAGGATCGCCAAACGCGCCGGGGTCGCGAAAACCAGCGTCTACCGGCGCTGGTCGAGCCGCGAGGCGCTGCTCGCCCAGGCGATCGAAGTCGCGCGGAACGCAACCGGTTACACGGTCGATCTGGTAGAACGCACCTCACCGCAAGACTTCGTCAAGCTGCTGGTTGAAGCGTGCGAGGTCGTCGGCAGGCCTGAAATCCGCAAACTCATGATGAGATTGATCGGCTCGATACCGGATTACCCGAAGCTCATCGAGGTTTACCGGGAAACCTACTACCTCCCGCGGCGGCAGGCATTCGGCCGCGCCTTGGAGCGCGTCCAAGCGGCGGGTTTGCTTGCCAAGAACATCGATCTCGAAGCGCTGGCCGACATGATCATCGGGGCGGTCATGTATCGCCTGCTGATGTCGTCACCGGGAGATAACCCGGCAGGCGAACTTCGCGGCCATATGATCAGCCTGCTGCGCCAAGCCGGCTTTGATGTCTCCGCCGTCTCGCAGTGAGGTGGTATTCGGGGATCCTGCGTGCGGTTAAGCTCGGGAACACGAGGAGGCTGGAAGGAGGACCTGATGGATTTCGGGGTCGGCATCGCTACCTCGAGCGATTCGTGGAAGTTGGCGCAGCGTGCAGAGGAATTGGGCTTCACCCATGCCTGGTTTTTTGACACGCAGATGATCACCGGCGACTGCTTTGTCGCGATGGCAGCGGCGGCGTTGAAGACCTCGCGCATCCGCCTCGGCACCGGTGTTCTCGTGCCGTCGAACCGCATCGCCGCGGTCACCGCGAACGCCTTTGCGACATTGAACGGCATGGCGCCGGGGCGGATCGACTTCGGCATCGGCACGGGCTTTTCGGCGCGCCGGGCGATGGGGCTCGGGGCCGTCAAGCTCGCCGAAATGGAAGAATATATCCGTGTCGTCTACGGCCTGTTGAACAACGAGACCGTCGAGACCACGATCGAGGGCAAGCGGCGGAAAATCCGTTTTCTGAACCCGGAGATCGGCCTGATCAACACCAAGGACCCAATCCCACTGCATATCTCCGCCTACGGACCCCGGTCGCAAGCCTTGACCGCTAAACTGAACGCGGGCTGGAAGACCTTTGTGTCCGATGTCCCCGGCGCGATGGCCGCAATTGAGAGCATGCAGCAGAGCTGGCAGAAGGCCGGTCGCGCGCCGGGCGATCTCTACGCCACCGCCTGGACCTGCGGCTGCGTGTTGGCCGCCGGCGAGCCGCTCGACAGCCCGCGCGCCATGGCGCAGGCCGCGCCACGCGCCGCGGTGCTGTTGCACCGAGCGGCCGATTTCGACATGGAGGGCTGGCGGAACACCTCACCGGTGCCGCCCGAGGTCGCCTCGGAGGTCGCCGGCTACCTCGAGATCGCGCGCCATTACGAGCCGCCCGACGCGCGTTATCTGACCAATCACCGCGGTCATTTCCTGTTCGTCAAACCCGAGGAGCGCAAATTCGTCACCGCCGAACTGATCCGGCGCACCACCTTCACAGCTACCGAGCAGACGCTTAAACAACGCGTCGAGGCGTTGCGCGAGGCCGGCTGGAGCCAGCTCGTGATCGCGATCACCCCGGGCCAGGAGCAGGCACTCGAAGACTGGGCGCGCATTAAGCACGCCTTTGACCGATAGCTAAAAAATAAGTCGCGGGATGTCTGTAATATTCCGTCATTCCTGCGAAAGCAGGAATCCAGGGCCCACAGACAATGACGCTTGCCGTGGACCCCCGCCTTCGCCGAGGTGACGACAGCCACGAGGAAGAGCATGCGCATCGAGATCATCTGCACCGGCGACGAAGTCCTGACCGGCAAGATCGTCAACACGAACTTCAACTATATGAGCCAGAAGCTCGAGGATTTCGGGCTGTCGGTCAGCTGGGGGACGATCGTCGGCGACGATCGCGAGGAATTGCTCGCAGCATTTCGACTGTCGGCCGAGCGTGCCGACGCGGTCATCGTCAATGGCGGGCTCGGGCCGACGGTCGACGATCTGTCGCAGGAGATTGCGGCGCGCGCCGCCGGGGTCGAGCTCGTCCTCAACGAGGACTGGCTGCAACGCATGGAGGATTTCTTCCGCCGCCGCAACCGGGTCATGTCGT
>DASQCY010000269.1:0-3669 GCA_035634495.1 Allostellaceae bacterium | reverse complement strand
ACTTCGTGCGCGGCGCGGTGATGTGGGTGTTGTTGTACAAGGAGCCGCGCAACGTGCGCCCCGCCCGCACGATCAAAGGCGGCCCTGGCGCGAGGCCGCTGGGCTATTGCCGTGATCGGCTTGCCGTTGCTGTCGCTGGGGGTTATTCGGCGCCTACCGGAGCGGCCCCTGGTTCCTCGTCGCCCTGTGCCTCGCCGCCACGGCGGCCCTCGCCAGGGCGAGCTACTGCTGCCGGCTGACGGTGCCGACGACCGAAGGCTGGAAGCGCCGCAACGAGATCGAGGGTCTCAAGTTCTTCCTTGGCGTCGCGGAGGCCGATCGGCTGCGCGTGTTGAACCCGCCCGACTTCACCCCGGCGCTCTATGAAAGGCTGCTCCCCTACGCGGTCGCCCCTCGGCGTCGAGATGGTATGGAGCCGGCGCTTCGCCGCGGCGTTGGCCGCTTCACAGATCCAATACCAGCCGAATTGGTACGACGGGAGCCATCCCTGGAACCGGTCCGACACCGCCGATTTCAGCTCGGATCTGGGCGGCGGCCTCGCGACGGCGATTGCCGCCGCCTCGACGCCGATTGCCGCCGCCTCAACGGCGCCGAGCTCGAACGGCGGTTGGTCCGGCGGCGGCGACGGCGGCAGCGGTGATGGGGGTGGCGGCGGCGGTTCCGGCTGGTAGCGCCGGTGCGACGCCCGACACACTACTGGCATTCGGCGACGACGGGCCAATCCTCGGATCGCGGCTTCCGCGTGCGATACGGCGGTAGGACCCCTACGGCCATCGCTGCCGGCTAGATCGGATCGGAGGCGGTTCTTAGCCGCGCGACCTTAGACACGATATCGCAGCGCTCAACCAGCCCGGGGTCACCCCTTATCACCTCAAACGCAGTCTGCTCGCCCTCGCGCCAGAAGCGGATGTCGAGCTTGTGCTTACCGACGCGGAGGTCTTGCACGGCAAGGTCAGGAAGCCACACCGGAAGGGACGGGTCGATGTAGAGCTTGTTGCGCGGCGCATCCGGTAGGAATCCCAACATGGCCTGTGTCAGCATAAAGGCCGAACCCGCTGCCCAGGCTTGCGGCACGTTCGCGCCGATGTACTGCACCGGGAAGGTCGTCTCGTCGCGCTCGAACGCGGTATAGAGCTCGGGCAGCTGGTTGAGCAGAAAGTGGCTTGCTGCAATGCTGATGTCGTGTGCGATACGCGCTGCTTCGGCGGCGAAGCCATAGAGTTTGAAACCCATTGCGATGAGAGCGTTGTCGTGCGGCCAGACTGAACCTGTCTGATAGTTGTACGGATTGTACGCTGGGTGATCGGCGGAGAGCGTGCGAATGCCCCACCCGGTCCACATGTCCGGAGCCATCAACCGGTCCACCACCTTCTTGGCGCGGTCCGGTGGCACGATGCCCGCCAAAAGGCAGTGTCCGGCATTGGATGCGACGCTCAGCACCTTCTTCTTCTCGCCATCGAGCGCATAGGCGTAGAAGCCAAGCTCTTCGTCCCAGAAGGCTTCGTTGAAATGGTCGAACAAGGCAGCGGCTTTGGCGCGCAACGTCTGAGCGCGGTCCGGCCTGCCCAGCGCATCGAACACCTCGGCCATCCGTATCCAGGCATTGTAGACATAGCCTTGTAGCTCGCAGAGCGCTTTTGGCCCTTTGACCGGCGAGCCATCCGGATAGACGACGGAATCGCCGGAATCCTTCCAGCCCATGTTCTCGTAGCCGACCGGAGAGCGTGTCCGGTATTCCTGGAACCCGTCGCCGTCGCGGTCGCCATAGTCGTCGATCCAGGACAGGCATCCTTCTGCCGTTTCGAGATGTCGCTCCAAGAGCGCCCTTTCGCCGGTCGCGCGCCAGGCTTGGTGCAAAGTGATCAGGTAGAGCGGCGTGGCATCCGCAGTACCGTAGTACGGCGTGTGCGGGATCAGCTTGAAATGCGCAAGTTCACCGTAACGCATTTCGTGCAGGATCTTGCCGGGTTCTGCATCGCGGTAATCGTCCTCTTCCTTCGCTTGCAGGGAACCGAGGATCTCCAACGCTCCGCGTGCAAACTCCGGATAGATCAGGGTGTTCTGCAGCGAGACGATCAAGCTATCGCGTCCAAACGGAGCGACAAACCAAGGGAGGCCGGCGGCCGGCAGGAAGACCAGGTGATCCGTGCCTACAATCGGCAGGCGCAGCGCAGCCATGTCCTCGAGCGCCTGGCGAAGCAGACGATAGAATTCCTCGTTGCTGGTCTGGATCTTTACGACGTTTTTTAGCCAGTCCGCCATCGTCTCGGCGTGCTGTGACTGGTGACTGAGACCGATGCAGTGGGTCGGGGACGCAAAATGACGATCGCCGTCTGCCAGCGTATAGAGGAGGCAGCAATGCCATGCTTTGCCCGGTTCGAGGGCTACCTCGAAGCTGAGGCGACCGTTGGCGTACACTGCCCTTGTCAGGGATTGCGCCGGGGAAATCGTCACCGCACGGCTGAAGTCACCGTTGCGGTATGTCGTGCGCAATCGCTGATGCGGTTCGGACCAGTCCGTGGTGATCCGGCCTCGACGCACAATATGCCCCGACTTCACCTCGAAGATATCTGCGAAGTCGCAGCGGAGCGCGATTTCGAGCTGGAACCTCACCGGCTTCATGCTGTTGTTGGTGATGTCAAGGTCTTCGTGCATGCCGCCGCTTATCGATCGGCTGATTGTGCAGCCTAGTGTGCGCGGCGGGATCGTGCCGTCTTCGGTGAGGAAGGTCCGATTGGTCAGGAATATGCGTGACGCGAAGTAGCCTATGGCGCCGCCATTTAACAGCTCCCACGGCTCACCATTGGCATAGATGGCCCAACTGCTGACAACTCGCGTGTCGAAGAAGTAGAGACCCTTTTCGCTCGGCCAGTTAATCTGGCCGTCCTGCTCGCTGATCAGGACCGTCTGGCCTTGATGAATGGAGATCTGCGGCGGGCCGACCTGGACTTTGAACGCCATAATGTTCTCCCTTCGAGGTGCGGACGGGCGCGCTCGACCGAGAAACGCTCCTCGAAGCGCGGCAGATCCGGCAGCGATCGAGTGCTCCCGGCTGCGGTACCGTGGCCACGACCTCCTCGATATCCGTGGGTACCACCGCAGTAGAAACAAGGCCAAACATCATGAAAGCGGGTGAGCGGCGATCGAGAGAGGAATGGGGGCACGACCACCGCCCTTGGACCTCTCCGCGCCTGTCTTGCCCGCAATCCTGCGGCGGCCTATCGTGATTCCGTGCGACCCAGTGGAGAGTAGAGGAGCAGACATGCCGCTTCCGCAGGATATCAGACCCGTCTTCCAGGACATTCAGGACACGCTCGTGCGGTCCGAGGCACCGTGGATTCAGCAATCTCCGATGTCAGCCGTCAAGGTGCTGTGGGTCGGCCGTGAGACCGGCACTTGGGCGTCCCTGCATCATTGGAAAAAGGGCTACACGGCACCGCCGCACAAACATCTCGCCGGGGCGCATGCCTATGTCATTTCGGGCAAGCTTAAGGTCCGGAACGGTATCTTGAATGCCGGCGACTATGCCTATGAGCCGTCGGGCATCCTGCACGACGCGACGATCGCGCTCGAAGACACGACATACCTGTTCATTTGCACCGGCGCCGTCCTGTTCTTCGACGAGAACGGCTTTACCCGGTACACGAATTGGGAGGTCATGGAGAAGCT
>DASQCY010000268.1:0-1541 GCA_035634495.1 Allostellaceae bacterium | reverse complement strand
TCTCCTGGGTGTTCGCGCCACTACGGTCATTGCTGTAGGCGCGGGTGAGAACGGAGATGCTCATGGGGGTGAGAACTCCTGCGGCGCGGTGTACGTCACGCTCAGCTCGAAGGGCGCACCGGCTGCGGGAGGCAGACCGGCGCCGGCGGTCTTGAAGGTGTGCCAGCCGTCCCGACGAACCGTCGCTTGCAGTGCGGCCGACCCGCTCGACGTCACCCTCGCCGAGGCGAGCGAGGCGCCCGCCGGATCGAGCAATTCTACGACAAGGGAAACACGTTGCGGCCAAGGGGAAAGCAGGCTCCGAAACTCCGCAATGATGCGGGTACCAGCAGCCGTCCAAATTCGCCCGACGGTCGCGTCGCCGTCCCGCGCGGGAGCGACATCCAAGTCGCCGGCGCCAAAGAGGACCTGCGTCGTGCTTCGCGGCCGAAGCACCGGCGCCGCGCCAAAGCCCGTCCGCGAGAAGCAGAGATAGCTTTGACCACTGCTGAAGGCATTGCTCGGAATGGTAAAGGTGGCGCAGCCTTCACCGTCGGTCCAGATGTCGGGATGCCGGCCGGAATAGTCGTGCAGCTGAACATTCGAGCCGAAACTGGTCGCACAGATAATCGTGTGCCGGTTCCAAGAATCCTTGCTGATCGCCGTCAATAGCCCCGGCTGACCCAGGCGCTCATGGACAGAGACTTGCGGATCAGCATAGCGGGTGAGCGTGTTCCCTGACGCCAGGTTCTCATGGATCCAAACCAGATTGTCGATCCACGGTTTCAGTCCGTAGCAGCCGGGCTCGGCACTGTAATCCTTGTGATAGACGAACGGGTAGCCCTCGGTCGTCAGGATGAAAGCGTAGGCGAGCAGTTTATTGGCGATGATCTGCTCGCCCGGCGACAGGTCGGTGTCGGGGTTGTCGACAAAGGTCGCCGAATGCAGCGGGTCGAGGGCGGTGTAACCGAGGCCCTCGAGCTGGCGCATGTCGAACCCGGCATCGTCGCACATGCTCTGCAGCCCGAAATGCGTCGCGAAATCAAAGACCAGGGAACGGCCGCCCATCGCGCCTTCCGCCCAGCCGTAAAGGTTTTGCGGAGAACCGTCGAAATACTCGCTGACGCAAAACCGGCCTGCCATCGCCTTGGCGTTCATCCATTGCTTCACGAAGGCAACCGCCATCCCTTTGGTGTCGTCCACCCGGTAGCCCTGGCAATCGAGCGAACGGGTCAGCCAGTCGCCGAAATCGATCATCCCATTGATCGTGTAGCCTGGCGGCTCGCAATTGACGTACACCAGCTCGTCGCCAAACGAGAAATCGTCGACCGGCACCGGCACCGGATCCTCCGGGCGCCGCGGCGGGGCACCGCGGAAGCATCCCGGGTTCTTCGGGAAGCGGCCGATGCCCACAGCACCATTTGCCCCCAAATATCGATACACCCCATTGTCGCCGCCGATCAGCTGGTGCAACACCACGTCGACATAGACGTCCAGCCCGCAGGCATGGGCGATCGCCACCGAGCGCTGGAGCTGCTCGCGGTTGCCGAAACGGGTCTCGA
>DASQCY010000267.1:0-10097 GCA_035634495.1 Allostellaceae bacterium | reverse complement strand
CGGTGGCCGCAAGCGGCCAGCCTTGACTCTCCCTGCGCGCGGTGCCCCGCGCCAGAGTCAGGTCGGGACGAAGAAACGGTGCCCTGATCGAACAAAGAAACGGGGGCTCGATACCCAAGACCAACCGTCACAGCCATTGGGCAACGTGACGTCACGATAGCCAATAGGAGGTGGAGGATGCCCGCACACCGGATCGGTATTGCCCCGATGACCGCGGCCGCGCGTCAGGCGCGGCACCGCGCCAAGCTGCGCCAGCACAGCCGGCCCACGCCTCCGGCGGCGTTGCGGCGCGTCCCGCCACGGCCAACACGTTGGGCGACGGCGGTAGCCGCGCTGATCGATCTGCAGGACGATACCGCGCCTGGCTCGACACTCTACCGGCCAATCTTGAAGGATCGAGGCTGGCAGAGAAGCTGCTAGCGATTGCCGAACTCGACCTTGAGGAATTGCAGATGATCGACCCGCCGCGCGGTTACGGCCGCGACTGACACAGGAGGTCCTCCACCGACACCACCCAAACCGCCATGGCCATATTGCTGAACTTGACGCACGCAACTGGTTGCGCTCGCTGCGGTCGCCTCAGGCGCGCGTCGCATCCTCTTTGCCCGGGCGTCCGCATTACCGGACTGGTAGGACCGGGAAGTATAGATAAGCTGGCGGCCGGCATCCGTCGAATTCACCCAGCCCTCCCGTGCCTCAGCGGTTGCTTGATGGGGAAGAACCCAACCGCGTGCACACTACGGGGGGTGGTGAGAGCTTCTGCAAGATCGCAAAACCCTTGCCGCCTTTACGGTCAAAGTGTCAGCCCTCGATTTGGTAGTGCGATTACAACGTCAGCAGAAATATCACGAGATCGTCGATGTCCGTTTGCGTCGAGCCTGCAGGCAAGCACCAGGGGTGGGGAGCCGCAGGCAAGCGACCGATGCGCGGGGCGTTCTGTGGGTCCTGGGGATCGAGCCCGAATTCCAGGATGCCGTATTCGCGCCGCATCTTCTGGTAGTGCCAGTAGTAATAACCGTCATCGAGTTTGGTGAAATAGGCATGGCGCTCGACAAACCGGGCCTCCGGCCCCGTGACCACCCGGTCAGGCTTCGGCGCGAGGATTTGCTGCTCCACTCCTGGGCTCTCGCCAAACCGGGTATAGAGCTCAAATCGCATTCCGGCGCTCGGGACACGGAAGCTGTGGTCAGTGCCCTGCCGGATCGTGTAGAGCCGCTTGTAGAGATCTGAAGCCCGCGCCAGATCGACGCTGCCGTCCGCGATGAGCGGTGCCTGACAGCGATCGGGGTGCACCAGCAATTCCAGCCCGTCCATGTTGTCGGGCGCGTTGCCGACGATGTGGCCGTCGCTCAACAGCCCGCGCCGTTCTACCCAGAATAAATTTTCCAAGATGGCCGTCCGGATCGACTGGGTTCTGCGCTGCCAGACGGTCGGCGAGAAGAAGCGGCCCGTGGGTTCGCTGCCCCCAGCGGCGGAAATTGGGTGCATATCTTCGTTCGTCCACAGTCCCGCATTGCCGGGCGAATGACACCGCGCACAACTCCCCTTGAACAGTTGCGCCCCATGTGCGAGGCGGCCGGCGAGACTTGGAAACTCTTTGGCGAAGGGGTCTGCGAGAGCGGGGTCTGCAGCGTTCTGCGCAATGGCGGCGTCGCGCACAGTACCGAGCCCGCTGCTCGGTTCCGGGAGCGGCGGGAAACTCGCCGGCCGGGTCAGGCTTTCGGGCGGGTAGCCTAGAGAGATGAAGGTCCCTTCGTTGACGACGTGGCCACCGGCATCGGTGAGCAGGCTGGACAGCCCCTTGTAGGCGAGCCAGCGATACATACCGATCCGCCGTAACAGCTCGTCCTCCTGATGCAATGTCGACGCGTAAAGTGTCAGATCCTGAAGCGAGCGAGACGACATCGGCCCGCGCGCGCCCTCGGGTTCTTCGCCGTGCAGATAGGCGCCTTCGAACCCGTCGATCAACTCCGAGCGCGAGAGCGCCCGCCGAACGGGTGTATGGTTGGTGATAATTGGGATGACGTGCGACGAGGAGAGGTAGTCGTTTGCGTAATCTCCCAGGTCGTTGGACGGCACGAAAAGGGTGGCTTCGACTGTTCCCGGAGGCATGTTGTAGATCAGCAAAGTCTTATCGACCTGCTCCTTGGAGAGCTTTTGAATGTCTTTGGCATTGCGCTCTTCGTTGATCAGACCGAGGGCATCGAGGAAACGCAGGCCGCGAGCCCCCCATCGGGATTCGATGCGCTTCTGGGTTCCCGCGGGTTGATCGTATCGAATGAAATTGAACGGCAGCTCCTCCTCTAGCGATACGCCGAAGGCACGACCGCTGAGCGTGAGGAACGTCGCCTTCCAGTCCGGGTTTGGGATGCCGCTGAAGATGCGGCTGATGCGCTTGCCGTCGGGCTCGTATTCATAGGTGACGCGGGCGGCGTGGCAGGCGGCACAACTGAAACCGATCCATTGGCCGGACCTACCCTGCCCCGGGATCGGGTTTCGAGCCTCTGCATAGGTATAGCCTACCCAACCCGTCGGGTTCGTTTGTCCGCCCGGTAGCGGTTCCAAGAACGGCAGGTGGAGCGCCATTGCGATCGGATAGGGGGTCGGCCCGTCGAATTTTTGGGTGTTGAAGGCAACCGGCGGAGCGATCAGGCGCTCGGCTCCGGCTTCGGGCATCAGCGGGACGGCACCAAAGCTTGTATAGGGGCGTACGCCGTCGCCGTTGATCCGATCGATCATCGCCTTGTGCAGGCGCATCTCCTTAACGGTGCCATCTCCATTGAATTCGGGGAACTGATAACCCTTGGGCTCGATGACCGGGCGCGATATCTTGGCCTCTTTGTACTTCCAGGCCTGAACCAGCATTTCGAGGAAGGGAACTTTCTGGTCGAAGCGGAAGCCGAAAATCCCGTCCCAATCGACCCCGAGCAAAAGATGCGGTAGCGCCAGGTTCCAGTCCCAGGCCCAATAAGCTTTCTGCCCATAGGCGTACTGATCAGCCGCCGAGCGCATTGTGGGGCGCGTCTTCCGAAGCTGTCCCGTGGCTGCCCTCTCGAGCGCCTTTTGCGTAGCCCGCGCCTCGCTTTCTGAAGTTCCCGCAATAAGCGGCGCGCCGTATTGCAGCCGGTCCGCGCCGCCCTGGGCAATGCTCACGGGTACAGTGTTGCTCGCCAGCACCGACTCGCCGGTTCGGGCGATCTGCCAGCCATCGACGAACGCGTATTTGTCCTTGTCGACCACTCGCGCCGTGTTGGGATCGCGGTAACGCAGCGGGGCGCCTGTCAGGATATCGAGCACGGAGCTTCCGGTGAGCGGGATGCGGACGATTTGGATCGGCCCTTCATAGGCGGTGATCGGTACGGTCAGGTCGATCTCAGTGTCGCCCCATGCATAGATGTCACCGGCCCAGGTATCTGGAACCGGCTGGTATTTCTCGACGAAGTAGTCGAGCACTTTTCCTTGTATTTGGGCGAAGAGCGCGGCTGCACCAGTCTGCAAATCGATGCGGGCTGGGTAGGAGGACAAGTTGCGTTCGAATGCGCGCACGTTGCCGAACAACACCTTGGACAGTTCCTTGTCCGCCGCTGCCGGCGGCGAACTCGTGACGGATGACGTTCCATCGCCCGGTGGCACGCCGCCCGCCGGCGGCCCCAATCCCGGTCGCGCGGCCGTGATCGGCCCCGGTCCTAAATCGCGGCCCTTTATCAGGATCTCCTGGCCTGGCTTGAGCGTCGCCACAGCGGTGGGATTGGCGCTAGACCACAGCACGGCGCCACTATCGTGGTCGACCACTGCCTCAACCATGGGGCGATCGGTGGCTCTCGCGTCTGCGACAAGGACCGCCAGCGCTAGGACTGTAATCAGCGTGCCGCAGACTATTCGCGCACCTCGCACCATTCTGGGTGCCCCAGGGCTTCGACGTAGCGCGCCCAGATCGATTGGCCGGCGGCTCCCACCATCAGATAACCGTCCTTCGTTCGCATGCGCCGGTAGGGCGCGTTCTGGCGATGGCCCGAGCCCTGGCGGTCGGCTCCTCGTGGTCGGCGATCCACTGGGCACTCGTCCACGAGCTGAACCCGATCGCGGTCTCCAATAGCGAGCCTTCGACGAGGCACCCCTTGCCGGTCCGCTGGCGCTCGTAGTGGGCCGCGAGGATGCCCTGGACTGGGTCCATCTCTGGTATCCTGGCGGGCGTTCCCGCTCCCTTAGGCCTGCCCCCAATGTTCTTCCGGGCCGTGTCGCCGCATCGCTCGCTATTCGAGGACACGCGGAGGCTATAGTCGCCACTTTGGAGCCCCTATGCCCGCGCTGCCATGCGCTGCGCCGGTTCAGCGCGCGTCATCGCGAGGCCCTGCGCGTCGAACACGTGGATGTCGTCTTCGGGCAGATTGATCTCCGTGCGATCGCCGAAGCGTAGACGGGTCTGTCCGGCGAGCTGAACGGTCATATCGGGATCATCGAGCCGGACATAGCTGAGCCCGCCGAGCTGTTCGACGTCGATCACCGTGCCCGCCACGTTGTTCGTCGCGCCGCTGCCCTGGCGGATGTGCTCGGGCCGGATCCCGATGGCCACCTCCTGACCGAGCGCACCCGGCGCCACGGCGCGCGTGTGGATCGTCCCGACGTCTGGGATCTCGACGGTCAAACCATCGGGCCCCGCGGCGGTCGCGCGGCCGGTCAGGAAATTCATCCGCGGGGAGCCGATAAAGCCGCCGACAAACTGGTTGGCGGGATCGTTGTAGAGGTCGAGCGGTGCCCCGACCTGCTCGACGCGCCCGGACCGCAATACGACGATCTTGTCGGCCAATGTCATCGCCTCGACCTGGTCGTGCGTCACATAGATCATCGTCGTCTTCAACCGTCGATGCAGTTGCGTGATCTCCGCACGCATGCCCACGCGCAGCTCCGCATCAAGGTTGGAGAGCGGTTCGTCGAACAGGAAGATTTTCGGCTGGCGCACGATGGCACGCCCGATCGCGACGCGCTGGCGCTGCCCGCCCGAGAGTGCCGTCGGCTTGCGCTCTAGATACGGCTCCAGCCGAAGCATCCGCGCCGACTCGGCGACCTTGGCTCGGATCTCGGCCTTGGGCGTGCCGAGATTCTCCAAGCCGAAAGCCATGTTCTGATAGACCGTCATATGCGGGTAGAGCGCATAGGATTGGAACACGAGCGCCAATCCGCGGCGCGCCGCAGGAACGTCGTTCACGACCTCGCCATCGATCCGGACCTCGCCCTCGGTCACCGGCTCGAGGCCGCAGATCAGGCGCAGCAACGTCGACTTTCCACATCCCGAGGGGCCGACGAAGACAGCGAATTCGCCGTCGTCGATGTCGAAGCTGACGCCGTGGATGACGTCGATATCGCCGAAGCGCTTGGTGATGTTGCGAAGGTTGAGCGTCGCCATGGTTGCTACTTTATCCCGGCCGAGGCGATGCCCTGCGTGATGTAGCGCTGCAGCAGCAGAAACATGACCGTCACGGGCAGGAGCGTCAGGACGGTCATGGCGAGCAGATAGTTCCACTGAGTCGTCAAATCGCCCTGGAACGAGTTGAGGGCCAATTGCAAGGTGAAGCTCTCGCTGCGATTCAGCACCACCATGGGCCACAGGAACTCGTTCCATCGCCACATGATGCTGAATATCGCCAGCACGGCCAGCGCCGGCGCCGAGAGCGGCAGCACGATCCGCCAGTAGATCCGCCACTCGCTGGCATTGTCCATGCGGGCAGCCTCGAGCAGATCGTCCGGCAAGGTCAACATGTACTGGCGCAGCATGAAGACGCCCGTGGGCGTTGCTACCGCCGGCCATATCACCCCCCAAAGGCTGTTGGTCAGCCCGAGAACGGCGGCGATCAGATAGTTCGGCACGAGGACGATGGTCGGCGGGATCATCAATGTCGCCAGCATCACCATGAACACCGGCTCACGGCCTTTGAACCGATATTTGCTGAGCGCGAAAGCCGCCATCGAGTTGACCAGCAGCGTCAATGCGGTCGCGACTACCGTGATGAAGACGGTGTTCCAGAGATACGAGCCGAAGCTGAACTTCCCGATCAGGTCCGTGTAATTCTGCCACGAGGCGTGGAGATGCATGACCTTCTCGCGCGCGGCGACGGGTACCCGGATCATCGTGTCCGGCTTGGCCGGGTCCACCATCGTCGCCTGCAATCCGATCCGCCTGATTTCCGCGAGCCTCTGGCCCGCGTGATCGCCCTCGACGACTTTGAAGAGCGGCAGCGGTGCATTCTGACCGGGCACATATGCGCGAACCTGCTCCCAGGGCAGCAGCGTGGGCGGGAACTCGACCAGGCTCGAAGGGCTCTTGACCGAGCTGAGCAACAGCCAGGCCACCGGACCGAACATCAGCAACGTGCCGAGGACTAGATAGACGTTGCTGGTCCAGTCGGCCCAATCCCAGCGTGCGAAACCCCGCCTCGCACTCAGCATCCCAGTGAGCGTTACCCTAGTGGGGGCTGCCACGACCGACCCTCAACAAGCCTTTGAGCTGAAGCGCTGTGAACACCAGCAGCACGCCTGCCAGGAGTAGCGACGCCGCTGCCGCCATGCCGTATTCCCGCACGCTCTGCGCGAAACCGGTGTTATAGATGTACTCGACCATGAAGGTCGTGGCGGTCCCGGGACCGCCGCCGGTCAACACGTATACCTCGTCGAAGATCTGCACCGCGCGGATCATGCCGAGTATGAATACGACGACGAGGCTCGGCATCAAAAGCGGCAATGTCAGGCGGTAGAACGTACGCCAAGGGCTCGCGGCGTCCATATTCGCGGCCTCGTAGATGTCGCGCGGGATCGCCTGTAATCCGGCGAGCAGGATCAACGTGTAGAAACCCATATGGGCCCAGATCGAGACGAAAACCGTCCAGAAGAACGCCCAGTTCGGGTCCAGCAGCCAGTTGGTGCTGGACACGCCGGTCGACCGGAGTGCGGCATTCAGCACGCCGTCGCGCTGCAGAATCCATTTCCAGATCAGCGCCACCACCACCGGGCTCAGCAGCACCGGATAGAAGAACACGGCGCGGAAGACGCCGCGGCCGATGATCTTGCGGTTCAGCACCAGGGCGGTCAGCAGGCTCAACGAAATCATTAACCCGACCTGCAGCAGGACGAATTTCGCCGTGTTCCAGACGCCGTACCAGAACGTGTCGCGCACGCAGCTGTTCGGATCGAGATACTCCCCGCACGCGAGCAAGGTGGTGAAGTTGTCGAGTCCGACGTAGGGACGGTTCTTTGGCAGCAATTCGGTGCTGCCGGTAAGCGAGTACCAGAAGTCGACGGCGATCGGCAAAAACGTGAAGAGGCCGAACACCGCCAGGTTCGGCCCCACGAACAGCCAGCCGAGACGGCCGTCGCGCAGGCGCGACTGCGCCCACCGCATCGGCCGCTCGGGAAGATTCATCACCGCGCCGAAGCAGGCGCCCAACAGGCGACCCGCGGAGGGCGCGATCGCCGCCATCGATTACTTCTTCGCGGCAGCCGCGATCGCGTCGGCCACGTCCGACGTAATCCGCTGGTACGCCTGATCGAGCGTGATCTGGCCGTTGATCGCCTGGCTCAAACGGTCGACAACCGGGTTGAACAGCGCTCCGGAGAGAGGATAGCCCTGCAGCCGATAGGCCACCGGCGAGATCTTCGACGCATTCAGCGAGAACGCCGCGATCGCGGCATTGCCGGCCGGCGTGAGCTTGTATTTTACACCGCCCTTCTGCAGCGCCGCGTGGCCGGAAATGTTGGAAGTCATGGCCATCCACTCGGCGTACACCGGCTCCGATGCGAGCCATTGGAGCCAGCGCGCCACCTCTTTCGGGCTTGTGGTCTGCTTGAAGGCAACGAACGAGGCGCCGCCCGGCATGCCGGTGCACGACGCCGGCCCGCACGGGTTCGGCACGACAACCCAGTCGAACCCGTCGCTGATCTGTTTCTGCAGGCGGGTGAGCTGCCAGCTGCCCGACAGGTAGAGCGCGATTTTGGCGTTAGCGAATTCCTCGAACGCGTCGCGGTAGCCGCTGCCGGCAGCGGCCCAGACGTCCTTCTCGACGACACCGTCCTCGTTCCACCTCACAAAGCGGCTGGCCATTGCCTTGAAGCCGTCATCGATCACGGCCGGGTCGCCATTGGCGTCGAAATATTTGGCGCCCATCGAGATGGCGGCACCCGCGAAACGGTGGCCGGAGCGATCCCAGGCCATGCCGAAGGGCGTGTTGGTCGCCTTGGCTACCTTGGCCACCGCCGCCACCCAATCGTCCCATGTCGCTTCCGGGCCCGGCAGCGGCATGCCGGCCTGCTCGAACAGCGTCTTGTTGACGATCGGCGCGGTCACCGTCATCTGCGTCGGCAGTCCGTAGATTCCCTTGTCCGTGGCGTTCGGGCGCAACCAGGGCAGCATGGCGCCGAAATTCGTCTCCCAGTATCCGGGGTCTTTCAGATACGGCGTCAAATCGAGGAAATACTTCATGATCGGACCGGCGATCGTCACCCGTGCCACGTCCGGACCGTTGCCGGCGGCCAATTGCACCGGCAGGCTTTCCAGGATCGATTTATACGGCATCTTGTCGATGACGACCTCGATGTCCGGATTGTCCTTCATGAACCGTGCGGACAGTTCCTCGGTCGCCTCGCACTCGTTGCCGTCGGAATAGCAGGCGACGCGGATCTTGGCGGCGTTCGCCTCAACCGCCGCCACCGTGGCGGTGGCAAGGAGCGCAAGCGCAGCAATACCGAGACGGGTCGACATGTTTCCTCCGACATCCAGACGGCCGCGCCATCCGATCTCTTTGCGCCACTTTCCGACATCTCGATGGCCAGGTCGAGGCCTATGAGGCATGGTCCGCGATCAGATATACAGCACGGGTGGCGGTTCGTTGCGCGCGGCTAGCCGGTTCATCCATGGGTCCGTGATGGGACCACGAATGGTGTCTGTTCCCAAAACTCGGCGCCGGATTACAGCACGCGCCTCTCGTGCAGGCACTTCACCTCGGCCTCGATCACCCCGAGGCGGCCGAAGATCTCGGCGTTATGCTGGCCGAGCTTGGGGGCGACGCTGCGCACCCGCACGCTCTCGCCGATCTTGATCGGGTGCCGTGTGCGGGACCTCGCCCAATTCCGCGTCGCTCGCGTATTGAACGATGCCGCGGTGGCGCACCTGCGGGTCATCGAACAGCTGCGCGTAAGTGTGGACCTGGCCGCACGGAACACGGGCTGCCTCGAGCACCTCGACCCAGTGCTCAGTGGTTTGCGTCGCCAGCACCGCGTTCATCTCGGCTTCGAGTGCGGCGCGGTTCTCCATGCGCTCTTGGTTGGTTGCAAAACGCGGGTCCCCGCACCATTCCGGGTGCCCGAGCGCCGCCGCACAGCGCGCCCAGATCGATTGGCCCGCCGCACCCACCATCAGATAGCCGTCCTTGGTTCGCATGCGCTGGTAGGGCGCGTTCTGGCGGTGGCGCGAGCCTTGGCGGGTCGGCTCCTCATGGTCGGCGAGCCATTGGGCCGACGTCCACGAGCTGAAGCCGATCGCGGTCTCCAGAAGCGAGCATTCAACGAGGCGCCCGAATACCGGTGCGCTGGCGCTCGTAGAGTGCGGCGAGGATGCCCTGAGCTGCCCACATGCCGGTGCCGAGATCACAGATCGGCAGGCCGACCGAGTTCGGCGGTCCGTCGCGCTCGCCGGTCACGTGCATGATGCCGCCCATGCCCTGCGCGATCGATAGCGGTTCGGTCACATCCGCAGACGCGGCAGTTTGGCCATTGGCGCCCAAGCTGACGTAATGTCTTGGCGAAGCGTCCGCGCCGGCGGCCATGGTCGCCTGCTCCTTGCTCGTCACGCTTACCGACGTATCGGCCAAGTCGGCACGAGTCTTTCGGCTTTTGCCCTTCGAGCCACTGGAGTCAGCCGGGGGCTTTGCTTGTCGCCACTGCTGCCTCTGAGCACAACAACCTTCCACTTCTCGACAAGCTGGTCGCTAATAGTCGCATGCTGGAGCTAAGACGGCACCGATATGGCTGGCACTGCTAAGCTGGCGGTGATGAGCATTGGTTTTACCGGCCTCTCGCTCGGTGCGGCTTAATTTGTGGTCGAGATAGGA
>DASQCY010000266.1:0-3961 GCA_035634495.1 Allostellaceae bacterium | reverse complement strand
CGCAGCCGGTTCGAGAGTGTGGTGTTGCCGCACCTCGACGCCGCCTATGCGCTGGCGCGGTGGCTAACGCGCAACGATGCCGATGCGGCAGATGTTGTGCAGGAGGCCGTGCTGCGGGCGTTTCGCTATTTCGACACGTATCGAGAGGGCGATGCAAAGAGCTGGATACTGAGGATCGTGCGTCGCACCTGCTACAGCTGGCTCGAACGCAACCGCCCGGCGGACGTCGTCCCGCTCGACGAAGAGGAGGTGATCGACGAGGAGGTCTCGAGCGGGCCGGTGGCTGCCGGGAATACCGAGGCGCTGCTCCAGAATCGGTCGGATCTGCGGCGTCTCGATGTGCTGATCGAGGCGCTGCCGGCGCCATTGCGCGAGGTGATCGTGCTGCGTGAGCTCAACGAACTCGGCTACCGCGAGATTGCGGAGATCACCAGTGTGCCGATCGGCACGGTGATGTCGCGACTCCATCGGGCTCGCTCGGCATTGCGCCGGGCCTGGGAGGGAAAGGACATTAGTGATGCAATGTGACGAGGTTCGTCCGCGGCTCGAGGCCTATGTCGACGGCGAGCTCGCCGAGGCCGAGCGGGTGCAGCTGCGCGACCATCTCGCCGATTGTCCGGAATGCGGCCCCGAGGCGACGGCGCTCGAGCACTTGCGTGACGGCATTCGACAATCTGCTCCGGTCTATCGCGCGCCGGAGGCGTTGCGTTCGGAGATTCGCTTTGCGCTCCGGCGGCAGGCGGCAACGAGCGCGCGCGGAGCGAGGCCTGCACCGGGCTGGCTCGCTTATGCCGCCTCGATCCTGCTCGCCGTCGCCGTCGGCTCGGGCGGCACCTTGCTGATCACCGGAGAGCGCCAAGAGGACGCCGTTGCCAACGAGCTGATCGACAGCCATCTGCGCTCGCTGCTCGGCAACCATCTGACCGATGTCGCATCCTCGGACCAGCATACCGTCAAGCCGTGGTTTGCCGGGCGCAGCGAGCTGTCGCCGCCGGCCGTCGATCTCGCCGGGGAGGGGTTTCCGCTGGTCGGCGGGCGCCTCGACCTGATCGCCGGAAAGCCGATCCCGGCGCTCGTCTACCGGCGCCGCGAGCACGTGGTCAACGTCTTTGTGCTGCCGGCGTCGCGCGGCGATCTTGCCAAGACCCTGACCCGCCGCGGATATAGCCTACGCCACTGGGACGAGGGCGATCTCGGTTTTTGGGCGGTCACCGATGCGGCACCCTCCGAGCTCGCGGAGTTCGAACGCGTCTTCCGGGATGCGACAAAGGGTTAGTCGCCAGCCACTCTACTGCCACCACCCTGTCAGCATCGTAGAGTGATGATGGACGAAGGCGCGTCGAAGACAGCCGCGCCGCGAAATACAACGTAAATCGCGCTGACTCCCCGAAAAAGAACCCCTTGTCGGCGAGATCAGAGCGTCAGATCAATTAGTTAGGCGGAAATTTGGGACATCGAGAAACAACGGTAACTGCACCGGTTATCAACGAAACCTGCACGCCTCCGAGGGAACGAAAACAACAGGACCGCCGTCACGACACATGCGTTTTTGGAGCCCCGACAGGCGATGTGTCGCTGACCCTCGACAGCAAGATTCTCCAAGTCGTGCGGCTGCCGGGAGGTTAAGATTGCGTCATGATGGCAAGCGGCTTTGCACTCTTTGACACGGCGATCGGCCGGTGCGGCGTCGCATGGGGTGAGCGCGGCGTCGCCGGCGTCCAGCTCCCGGAGGCGGGCGAGCGGGAAACGCGAGCACGCATGCTGCAACGCTTTCCTGCTGCGGGAGAGGCGGCACCACCGCCGGAGGTGCAGCGCGTCATCGACCGCATCGTGGCGCTGCTGCGCGGCGAGCCGAGTGACCTCTCGGCCATCGCGCTAGATATGGAGCAGGTGCCGGCTTTTCACCGCCGCGTCTATGAGGCGGCGCGCGCCGTTCCACCAGGCATGACATTGTCATATGGTGACATCGCCGCGCGAGCCGGGGCACCTGGTGCCGCGCGCGCCGTGGGGCAGGCGCTTGGGCGCAACCCATTCCCGATAATCGTGCCGTGCCATCGGGTGCTCGCCGCCGGCGGCAAGATCGGCGGCTTTTCAGCGGAAGGGGGCGTCGCGACCAAGCGCCGCATGCTCGCGATCGAAGGCGTACAGGAAGGCGCACAGCTGAGTGGCGTTGTGCCCCTCTTCGGCGGTGACGGCGCGCTCGGCTTCGACACGGAGCTCGCCGTCGCGCACTTGCGGGCCTCAGACCCCACCATGGCGAGGGTCATCGACGAGGTCGGCCCTTTCGGTATGCGGATCAGGCCGGCGCCGAGCGTCTTTGCTGCACTTTTGAGGTCGATAGTTAACCAGCAGCTCAACGGCAAGGCTGCGGCAGCGATCTATGCGCGGGTATGCGCACTCTTTCCGCGCGGACGCCCGACCGCCGGTCGACTCCTTCGCACCTCCGAGGAGCGATTGCGTGGTGCCGGGCTCTCTCGCTCGAAGTTGCTGTCGCTCCGCGACCTCGCACAAAAAGCGGAAGACGGCGCGATCCCTACACTCGACGAGATCGCAAATATGGCGGATGAGACAATCATCGAGCGGCTATCCGAGGTGCGCGGCATCGGCCGGTGGAGCGCGGAGATGCTGCTGATGTTCCGCCTGGGCCGGCCGGATGTCCTGCCCGTCGATGATTTCGGTGTCCGCAAAGGTTTCGCGATCGCCTTCGACAAGAGCGAGCTGCCGTCACCCAAGGAATTGGCCGCCTACGGCGCCCGGTGGAAGCCCTATCGAACGGTCGCCAGCTGGTACTTATGGCGGGTGGTGGAACGGGCTGCGGCGCGCAAAGTGATGCCGCTGGCCGCGGCCGAGGAGGAACCATGAATCTCGAGGGCGGATGCGCCTGCAGGGCGATCCGATACAAGCTGACAGAGAGCCCGCTGATCGTCCACGCCTGCCACTGTCGTGACTGCCAGCGGCTGACCGGCGGTCCGTTCGTGATCAACATCTGGATCGAGGGGAAATTTGTCGAACCCGGTCCAGTGGCGCCGAAGTCGTTCCGGCTAGCGGGAGGCAGCGGCCAGCACCATCACGACGTGTTCTTTTGCGAGACCTGCGGAACCACGCTATGGAGCCGCTATCACATCGTGCCCAGCGACTGTCTGTTCGTGCGCGCGGGGACCCTCGACGCGCCCGAAGCGGTCATGCCCGACGTTCACATCTATACGCGCAGCAAGCTGCCGTGGCTGGTGCTGCCGGAAGGCGTGCCAACCTTCCAAACGGGCTACAAGATCGACGAGGTCTGGTCGGCCGAGAGCAGGGAGCGCCTGCGCCGCAACCGCGCGGCGCAAACCTGAGCCATAATGGCGAGGAGGGGCGTTTTCCGCAGCAACGCGGTCTCTGTCATCGACTACCGTTGCGAGGCGGAGCGGCACGACCCGCCGTTTGTCGAGCTCCACAACAGTTTTTCTCTCTCCTATGTGCGTCGGGGGGCCTTTGGTTGCCGCGCCCGGGGTCGATCGTTTGAGCTGGTAGCGGGGTCGATCCTGGTCGGCCATCCAAGTGACGAGTACACCTGCACGCACGAGCATCTCGGCGGCGACGAATGTTTATCGTTCCACCTCGCTCCGGCTCTGGTCGACGCGATCGGGTATCGGCCTGACATCTGGCGCACCGTCTGCGTGCCGCCGCTCCCCCAGTTGGTGGTTCTCGGCGAGTTGGCCCAGGCGGCCGCCGAGGGCAGCGGCGAGATCGGCCTCGATGAGATCGGAATGCTGCTCGCCGCCCGCTTTGTCGCGCTTTTCTCGCAGCAGTGGCAAAGACCGGCGGAAACCCGACAATGCGACCGCCGCCGCGCTGTCCAGGCGGCGCTGTGGATCGATGCGAACGCGCATGAGCCTATCGATCTCGAGAGCGCGGCCGGTGAGTTCGGGCTCAGCCCATTTCATTTCCTGCGGCTCTTCGCCAGGGTCCTCGGCGTGAC
>DASQCY010000265.1:0-4104 GCA_035634495.1 Allostellaceae bacterium | reverse complement strand
GCGGTAATTGGCGGAGCGATGCCCGAGCTCCCTGAGGTCGAGACTGTCAGGCGCGGCCTGGCGCTGAAGATCAGCGGACGCCGGATCCTGCGAGCGGAGCTGCGCCGGTCCGATCTGCGGCGGCCATTTCCGCCGACCCTTGCCGCGCGACTGGACGGCGCGCTGATCGGCGCGCTCGGCCGCCGTGGCAAATACATCCTGATCGAGCTCGATGCGGACGGTCTGCTGCTGCTTCATCTCGGCATGTCCGGCCGCGTCACCGCCAGCCGCTCCGCGCTGCCCGTCGCTCAGCACGACCATGTCGTGCTGACACTAGACGACGGAACCGTTGTCCGCTTCAACGATGCGCGCCGGTTTGGGACACTCGACTACGTCAAGCGCGGCGAGGAACACCGGCATCCGCTCCTCGCCGGGCTCGGGCCCGAACCGCTCGAACCCGGCTTCGACGGCGCCTATCTCGCCGCCAAGCTCGCCGGTAAACGGACGCCGCTCAAGGCCGCACTGCTCGATCAGCGGGTCGTTGCCGGCCTCGGTAACATCTACGTCTGCGAGGCATTGTTCCGGGCGAGGCTGTCGCCGCGTCGGCTCGCGGCATCGATCGGCCGGGGACGAGCGGAGCGGCTGGCTGCGGCGATCAGGTCGGTCCTGACCGAGGCCATTGCGGCAGGAGGTTCATCGCTGCGCGATTACGTCCAGGCCGACGGCGAGCTCGGGTATTTCCAGCATCACTGGGCGGTCTACGGCCGCGAAGGCGGCCCCTGCCCCGGCTGCGGCTGCGGCGTGGGCGTGCGACGCATCGTGCAATCCGGCCGATCGACGTTCTTCTGCGCGAAGCGCCAGCGCTAGGCCGGATCTCTCCGACCCTCGGTGCCGCGCCGGCAATTCACACGGGAGCGATTCTGTGATGGCTGGCACCCCGAGATCGCTGACCTCAGGGGCTTCGGTAACCCGCCCGCTAGAGACGGTCTACCGGGCGCAAATACAGCGAAAATTGCGATTTCCGGCCCGTGCCGACTGGTTTGGCGTGAAAAATAAGACACCAGGTCAGCGGGTGAGATGCGAAATTCGCTACCCGGCGGATCAATGGAGTTTTTCTGACCGATCAACGAATTTAGGAGCGTTAACAATGGAATAACAATGGAAAATCGCAGATTGCCCAAATGACGTGGCCGATCGCGATAATCGTCAAGTACGCGCGCCACGCCTACCAGCCGATGCTAGCCGAGAGTGTGCGTCTTGAATGACGGCTCTTTTGCGCCAGCTACGCCACTGTCTACCGCAAGGACGAGATGACCGATCACCGAGAAGCGACAACCCACTTTGCGTGACCGGTGGCAACAGACCGCGCCCGTGGCAGCCTGCTCGGTTGACGAGGCGATAGCCCACCGATATAAGCCGCACTCTGTTTTCACCGCGAGCGAGCATGGCCAGTCACAAATCGGCGGAAAAGCGCATACGCCAAATCGCCAAACGCACGGGGATCAACCGGGCCCGGATGAGCAGAGTGCGCACTTTCGTCAAGAAGGTCGAGACGGCGATCGAGAGTGGTGACAAGACGGCGGCTCGAGATGCCTTTCAATTGGCGCAGCCCGAGTTGCACCGTGCGATCGCCAAGGGCGTCCTCCACAAGAACACCGTTTCGAGGAAGCTCTCTCGCCTAGCGGCCCGTATCAACGCGCTCTAATCGCGCCGTTTCTTCGCTGCGACCAAATGTCGCGATGCGGCGCTCCTATACCAACATTTGGCGTTTGTGGCCTTTTCGCGCAGCCGGCCCTCGGTCGGTGGAAAACTTTCCTGCGTTCTGTTTTCGGTCCGGTTGCCATGAATCCGTCATATCGCCTAAAATCCCGAATAACGGAACCGGAAACTACTCATATTGTCTGTAAATGCCTATTGATCTAAAGAAGATTTTCTTTTCTTTACAGATCTTGTCAGTGATTACTCGATCGAGAAGACCGAGTTTACCTTTGCAGAGCGACGATGCAGAGCCCGCAATTGACGATCCTCGGGTGTAGATCTTACCGGCACGAGCATTAGGCCGGTTAGTGCTGCCGTCTTAGACTTGGGGGGATACGGTGGTGGCAGAAGGGGTGCGCAGAGGGGACGCGGATACCTCAGCAAGTGTGTGCGAGAGCGAATGGGCTCGGGTTCTAGGCCACCTCAAGGCGGAGGTCGGCGAAGCCGCCTACCGCAGCTGGCTGCGACCGATGAGCGTCGAGCGCGTGGATGACGGGGAGGCGATCGTCGCCGCACCGACCCGGTTCCTGCGCGACTGGGTCGCGACGCACTATGCCGACCGCCTTCTCGCGCTATGGCGAGCGGAAAACCAGCGGGTCATCAATCTCTCTATTGTTGTGGCAGGTGCCCCCAGACGTAATGGGCTTGACCGTTCGGCCGCCGCCAGCGGCGAATCAAAAGATCGTGGTGGGCCCCCACCGCCCTTTGCAGAGCCTGCCGTCGTTCTCGAAATTAGTGAGGATAAGGCGCAGTTCTCGGCGCTCGACCAGCGCTTTACTTTCGAGAATTTCGTCGTCGGCAAGCCTAATGAGTTGGCCCACGCCGCGGCGCGACGCGTCGCCGAGGCTTGCGCCAACTCGGTTCATACGGTGCCGTTCAACCCGCTCTTTCTTTACGGCGGGGTCGGCCTCGGCAAAACCCATTTGATGCATGCGGTAGCCTGGCACGTTCGCCGGCATGCCTGTGACCGCAAGGTCATCTACCTCTCCGCTGAGAAATTCATGTATCAGTTCATCCGGGCACTGCGCTTCAAGTCGACGATGGACTTTAAGGAGCAATTCCGCTCGGTCGATTTGCTGATGATCGATGATGTTCAATTTATCAGCGGCAAGGATTCGACCCAGGAAGAGTTCTTCCACACCTTCAATGCACTGGTCGATCAGAACCGCCAGATCGTAATCTCGGCCGACAAGTCGCCTTCCGATCTTGAAGGGCTTGAGGAGCGCATGCGCTCCCGGCTCGGCTGGGGGCTCGTTGCCGATCTACACCCGACCACCTATGAGCTGCGCCTTGGCATCCTACAGTCGAAGGCCGAGCACAGCGGTATACGAATTTCGCAGAAGGTGATGGAGTTCCTCGCGCACAAGATCACCTCAAACGTTCGCGAGCTTGAGGGGGCTCTGAACCGAATTATCGCGGATATGCAGCTGATCGGACGTGAAGTGACGCTCGAAACCGCCCAAGAGTTGCTGCGCGATCTGTTGCGTTCTTGCGAACGGCGGGTGACGATCGACGAGATTCAAAGGCGCGTCGCCGAGCATTTCAACATCCGCCTGAGCGAGATGACCTCGGAACGTCGAGCTCGTGCAGTGGCCCGGCCGCGACAGATCGCGATGTATCTCGCCAAGCAGTTGACGACGCGGTCGCTGCCGGAAATTGGCCGGAAATTCGGTGGCCGCGATCACACCACGGTCATGCACGCGGTCCGCAAGATCGAGGAGCTCACTCTCAGCGACCGCGCGCTCGCCGAGGATGTTGAGCTGTTGCGCCGGATGCTGCAAACCTGAGCTCCATTATCTCGTGTGGGCGCGACTTCGAAACCAGGTGCTGAGGGGCACATCGTTCGTGTTAGAATGCGTGCCCGTCTGCTGAATCGTTCGGGATGACGCGACGGGGCGCTGGCCCATCTCGGCTCCCGGCGCGGCTCGAACTGGGGTCCTACCCGCGCTGGTCCGCAACTTCAATGCAGCAACCATGAAACTCATCGTCGAACGGGCGGCTCTCCTCAAAGCGCTGAGCCACGTGCAGAGCGTGGTCGAACGGCGCACGACAATTCCGATCTTATCTAATGTGCTGTTGCGCGCTGAAACCGGACGGCTGGCGCTGAGCGCCACCGATATGGATCTCGAGATTATCGAGCGCGTCTCCGTCCAAACCGAGCAAGAAGGCCGAACGACCGCGCCGGCGCACACGCTCTACGACATCGTCCGGAAGCTGCGCGAGGGCGCACAAGTCGAGATCGAGGCCAGCGGTGAGCGCAACGCGATGGTGCTTCGCTCCGGCCGTTCGACCTTCACCCTGCAATGTCTGCCGCCGGAGGACTACCCGATAATGACCGGCGGTGAGCTGCCGCATAATTTCGCGCTG
>DASQCY010000264.1:0-5276 GCA_035634495.1 Allostellaceae bacterium | reverse complement strand
ATGCGGCTTGCGCTCAACACTGAGCTTCGTCGCCTCGAGGTGCGTCTGCCGTTTCTCGCCACACTCGGTTCAGCGGCGCCGTTCATCGGTCTCTTTGGCACCGTCTGGGGAATCATGCGCAGTTTCGAGGGGATCGCGGCGGCGCACAACACCAGCCTCGCGGTCGTGGCACCAGGGATCGCCGAGGCTTTGTTCGCCACCGCTATGGGCCTCGCGGCGGCGATTCCGGCGGTCGTCGCTTATAATAAGATTACCGTCGACCTCGGCCGTTTCGCCGGGCGGATGCAGGGCCTGATTGGACGCTCCGCAAGGTTGCTGTCACGTCCTCCGTTGGAGGCTTGAGAGATGGCCTTCTCGTTACCCCCCTCAGGCGAAGTCGGCGAGGACCGCTATCAGCCGCTTGCCGAGATCAACGTGACGCCGATGGTCGACGTCATGCTGGTGCTGCTGGTCATCTTCATGGTGACCGCCCCGCTACTTACCGTCGGGGTGCCGCTCGATCTGCCAAAGACGCAGGCGGCGGCGATCACCGATCGAAAACCACCCGTGATCCTGAGCCTGAACCGGATTGGCGAGGTGTTCATCGGGGACGAGCGGATCGATCCCGGCAATCTCGCCGAACGCCTCTCGGGGCTCGCCGCCGAAGATCCGACCCGCATCGTCTATGTGCGAGGCGACCAGACGATCAGCTACGCGCAGCTGATGGAGGCGCTCGGTATGGTCAACCGTGCCGGCTTCGCCAAAGTCTCGCTGATCGCAGAGGCCGCCGGTTCGAAGTGAGCGAGATCAAATTTCCTCTGGGTTTGTCGGCTGCCGGACACGCGGTTTGCCTGGCGCTGCTGATCCTGCTGCTGCCAACCAAGATCCCGCCGGTTCCGGAACCCCTCGCCACGGGCGGCATCGAGGTGGTCTTCGCGCCATTGCCAAAGCCGGAAGAACCAGCGCCGCTGCAGGCCGAGACACCGCCGCCGCCTGTCGAAACCCTGCCGCCAGAGCCGGTGCCGATGCCACCGCCGCCGGACGAACCGGTCGCAGCGATCGAACCTCCACCGCCGGCGCCCGAGGCCCCTGCAACGGTGACCGAGCCGCCAGCACCGCCCAAGGCCGTCGTCAAGCCGCCGCCAAAGCCTGTCCGCCACCACCAAGAGCAGGCCGCACCAAACCCGACTCCCGCGCCGTCGCAACCCACACAGGCTGCGATCGCCACGCCGCAGACCGCTTACGCACCGACGCCGGTACCCGCGCCGGTGCCGTCGACCGAGGTAAGTCCGGGCTACCGCGCTCTGTTGAGCGCTTGGCTCGAAAGTCACAAGCGCTACCCCGATTCCGCCCGGCAACGGGGTGAGGAGGGTCGTGCGGTGCTGCGTTTCGCGGTCGACCGCAGTGGCCGCGTCCTCAACTTTGCCGTCGCCCAGAGCTCGGGCTATCCAGATCTCGATGCGTCGATCGAAGAGATGATGCGCGGCGCCCTGCTGCCGCCGTTTCCGGGTAGCATGACGCAGTCCCGCATCGACGTCTCGGTGACGATCCGGTTCAGCCTCGCACGATAAGATAGACGACGCCCGTGGCGTTATTAATCCGGTGCTACAAGTTTGCGCTGATCGTCCTTCCGGGGGCGATGAAGGCTCGGTCCCATCTCGACCATCTCCCCGGAGACGGTCGGCCGGGGTTCCGATCGCTGCGCCAGCAGACATTGGCGCCGGGCGGCACGTCGATGAATTTGGTCGCGTTATTGGGCATCGTAAACTCGAGAGTCGAGATGTAGCCCTCGTCGCGCGCGTCGCAGTCCGAATTCGCCGTGATCACGGCCTCGACGTTGATCAGCGGGAAATCCGGATTGCTCAGCAGCAGTCTTCCTGGACCCGGGGCCTGCGGCGCACAGGAGCCGGCGCAGAGCAGCAATACAGGCAAGATTCTGGATCGCACGGCGTTGCTCTCTAGGTCGAGTGCGTCGAAGCCAACAATTTATGCGCGGGTACCGCATCCTCGCGCTTGCCGGTTACGCTATATAGCGGCTGGCGCGATCTGATCAAATACCGATCGCGCCGGTTGCCGCGTCAATCGAACAGCGACAGATCGATCGCGTCGCCCATCTTGTTGTAGCCGAGATCACTCGGATGGAGGTGGTCGTCACAATCGTAAATCGGCAGCATGCGGGCCGGGCGTTCCGGGTCGCGCAAGGCCTGGTCGAAATCGACCACGGCGTCGAAGGCGCCGCCTTCACGGATCCACCCGTTGACCGCCTGGCGCGTCTTCTCGCGCTCCGGTGTCCAAGCGCCCGGGAGGAAGGTCTCGTTCTCGAACCCGGTCAATGTGGCGCCGAAGATCTTGATGCCGCGCGTATGCGCCCGCACCGCGAGCTGCTTCAAGCCGGCGATCATCTGATCGGAATTGACCTCCTCTTCGGGCTTGGCCCACCGGTTGCGGAGGTCGTTGGTGCCGAGCATGACGATCACATGCGTAACCCCCGGTTGGGCCAGCACATCGCGGTCGAAGCGGCGCAAGCCGCTGTCGCCTCGGATGTCGTGCAAGATCCGGTTACCGCCGAGCCCCTGGTTCATCACCCCCATCGGACGCCCGCGAGGCCTCGCCTGCAGCCGCCGCGAGAGCTGGTCAGGCCAACGGCAATGCGCGTCGAGTGTCGAGATGTTGGCGTCGGTCAGCGAGTCGCCGAGTGCCACGACCCCGCCCGTATCCGCAGACGCCAGGACATCGATGCCGCTGACAAAAAACCAGTCGCCGGTGATTTGGCCGACCGGCATGACGACCGAGGCGGTGAAGTTGCCCGGGGGTGAGACATAGTTCGTCTGGCGCGCATAGCGCCCGGTGATCCCGAAGTTCGGGGACAGTTCCTCCGGCAGATAGACGCTGACCGCGACGTCCGCCAAGGGCGGGAGGTCGAGTGCGACCGGATCGCTGACCAGCAGCGCACCCGCCGCGATCGTGGCCGAGTCGGCGCCGCCAAAGGTGAGCTTCCGATCCGAGCCGGATATGATGCCAGGGCCCGTGTCACGTAACGCAACACGTGCCGCGCCGATGGTCAGCTTGCGGCTGCCGTAGGCGTTCGACAACCGCACCCGCAGGGTGTCGCCGCCGAGGCTCGTGCGTGCGGTCATCCGCAAGGTCTGATTGCTGAAGGCCGCACCTTCGGCGGGCGCCGGGGCCGTCGTCCAACTGCCGACCCAATGCTGATTGTCTGGCATATCGCTTGTTCCTTCCCCGATCTTGAAAGTGTGATTGTGGTCGGCAGATCTTATGCCCGAGGCTATACCTTAGCCAACGCAAAGCGCGGGCGATCCCGGCGCGCGGGTCGTCCTCACCAGAGCCACTCCCACCCAAGTTCGGATGGTCAGTGAACCCTGAGCCGACACTTACCGTCGATCCCGCTCGGCGTCAGGGCAGTCTGCTGATGCTGGGCCTCCTGGCCCTCGTCGCGGGCGCGGGGGCGGGATTGGTCGGCGCGATGTTCCGGCTTTCCCTCGAAGAGGCGGACCGATTTCGCAATACGTTGATCGGCCGAGCTCACGACCTCGAGCCTATAGGCTTTTTGTTGGTAACCGCCGGCATTGCGGCGGCCGTGGCATTTGCCGCCTGGCTAGTCCAACGATTTTCTCCTTATGCTTCTGGCAGCGGGATCCCGCACGTCGAGGCGGCGCTGAACGAAGAGGTGCCGCCGGCGCCGCCCCGTCTCATCCTGGTGAAGTTCTTGGGCGGGCTGCTCGCCATCGGTTCCGGGCTGGCGCTTGGTCGCGAAGGCCCGAGCGTGCAAATGGGCGCGGTGATTGCCCATCACGTGGGAAAGATCGCCGGCCGCGGTTCGTCCGACCGCAGGGTGCTCCTCGCCGCCGGTGCGGGTGCCGGCCTAGCGGTAGCGTTTAACGCGCCGATCGCCGGCGCGATCTTTGTGCTGGAGGAGCTGGTGGGGCGGTTCGATACCCGCATCGCGATCGCCGCGCTCGGTGCCTCGACGACGGCAATATTGGTCGCCCGGCTGTTTCTGGGTGACGCGCCGGACTTTCAGGTGGCCGCAGTGGCCTACCCAGCCGCTGCGACCTGGCCGCTCTTTGTGGCGCTGGGGGCGATTGCCGGGCTCGCGGCAACCCTCTACAACCGCACATTGCTCGGAGCCATCTCTGTGGCCCAGCGGCTCGGCCATTGGCCCGTGGAACTGCGGGCGGCAGTGATCGGCGCGGCCGTCGGAGCCCTCGCGTGGTTGGCGCCCGGACTGGTTGGCGGCGGCGATCAGATCACGCAGCGCGCGCTCTCCGGCGAAGCGATATTGACCGTGATCCCGCTGGCCTTTCTGTTGCGCTTCGGCCTCGGCGCCGTTTCATACGCGGCAGCAACCCCCGGCGGGTTGTTCGCCCCGATGCTGGTGCTGGGGGCACAGCTGGGTCTGTTTTTTGGCGCGATCTGCCGGATCGCATTCCCTGATGTCGGCATCGAGCCGGGAGCGTTCGCCGTCGTGGGGATGGCCGCCTTTTTCACCGGCGTCGTCCAAGCCCCGGTTACCGGCATCGTCCTCGTCGTCGAGATGACCGCCGCCTTCACGACGTTTCTGCCGATGCTCGGGGCGTGCTTTGCGGCGATGCTGGTGGCGAACCTGCTGCACAGCGCGCCGATTTATGGATCACTGAGGGAACGCACTATTCGACCTCAGGGATCCAAAATAGCTTGACGTGGTTGCCGATCGTTACTCGAGGGGCAGGTGCACGATCAGAAAATAGCCGTTGATCATCAGCACCGAGGCCACGACAGCCAGCGCGCCGCTCAGGAGCACCAGCGGGCGAGAGACGGCGACGATGCTGACCGAGCCCAGAACGATCGCGATCTGGAACAGCGCCTCGGCATAGTCGAAATTCGGATCCCGCTCGGCGGCTAGGTCGCGCCTCGCCTCCCATTCCTTGGCTTTGGCGAGAAGCTCTTTTTTGCCCTCCCCGGCCGACGGATCGGTTTCGTAACGCTCGGCCCTGTCACTATAGCGCCTGGCCGCTGCCTCGATCTTGGCCTTGGCCTCTTCGGGCATGCCGGGTTGGGCGAGAAGTTGTCGTTCGAGCTCCTCGGCCGTGACCCTATAGATCGTCTGACGAATATACTTCGACTGATAGTAGCCGTAGATGTCGGAGGCCTGGATATTGGCGTTCAACATCACTTTCGTCGCATTCGAACCGCCGAGCGACGTGATTGCGAGAAGCATCGCGATGACGCCGAGATAAATGGCGGTTAGCCTGCGGAATGTTGCGTCGGACTCGGCGCTGTGGCCCTCGTGAGCCTCC
>DASQCY010000263.1:0-8452 GCA_035634495.1 Allostellaceae bacterium | reverse complement strand
GAGATCGACACTCGCGTGCCGGGTCATTCGAAGGCCCGGCTATCGAGCGGCGGTGAGTACAACTGCATCCGTTGGTGATGGACGCGCCGGCCGACGCGCCGCCACCGCGAACAGGATGTAGAGAGACCAGAGCTTTTTGCCGTGGTCGCGCTCACCGGCGAGATGCTCGTCGATCAGCTCTTCGAGCGCAGTGCGATCGAACCAATCGGCGGCCGGGTTCGCTTGTGACAGCAGGACGTCGCGGCACCGCTCGCGAAAAAGGGTGCGGATCAAGCCGCCGATCGGCACGGCAAAACCATGCTTTTTCCGCTCGACGATCGCCGGCGGCAGATAGCGGCGCGCCAGCCGCTTCAGGATGTATTTCCGGGTCCCGCCGCGCAATTTCAGCCCTGTCGGCAATGCACAGGCGTATTCGGCAAAACGGCGATCGAGAAAGGGCGCTCGGACTTCGAGGCTGTTGAACATCGCGGCGCGGTCGGTCTTGATCAGGATGTCATCGGGAAGATAGGTGACGAGGAAGAGATGGAGAAGCAGATCGACCGCCGACAGGCGGGCAGCCTCAGCCGCGCACCGGTCGATCGGCGCAAAGGCGCAGGCGAGCGCCTCATCGGGCAAGGCCGATCGCCGCCACAGCGCGGCGAGGTCCTCGGGCGCAAACGGCGCCATCCACAGGAAGGATTGTCGGCTCGCCGCCACGCCAAAACCCTGCGACAGCTGGCGCAACAAAAAGCGGCGGTTCATGTATCCCCCGGCGCTCGGTAATGCCACGACGGCACGGCCGAGCATCCGGCCGAACGCGGAGGGAACGAGGCGCATCGCCGGAGCAAAGCGCTGCACCGCGAAATTCGGATAGCCGGCGAAGAGCTCGTCGGCGCCATCGCCGCCGAGCGCCACCGTCATCAGCCGTCGCGCGGCCCGGCACACGAGCCAGGTCGGCAGCAGCGATGAATCGCCAAGCGGCTCGGCCAATCGCTCGCTTACCGCATCGAACGCCTGGACAAGGTCGCCAGCGGCGAGCTCGACGACCTCGTGGCGCACACCGAGGTGGCGCGCGACCGCGACGGCGTGCTGGGTCTCGTCAAAGCTTTCGTCAAAGCTCTGGGCCGCGACCCGCACAGTGAACGCGGTCAGATCGGGCGCGGCTTCGGACGCGAGAGCGGTGATCAGGCCGGAATCGACCCCGCCGGACAGAAAGACTCCAACCGGCACATCGGCGACGATCTGGCGCCGCACTGAGCCCCGCAACAACTCGTCGAGCCGCTCGGTCGCTTCGTCGGGACCAACCGCCCGCTGCTCGATCGGCGGCTGCCAGTAGCGTTCGACTGCGATCCGCCCGTCACGCCAGGTCAGGATCGTGCCGGGTTCGAGCCGCTCGATCCCGACCCACCCCGAGCCGGTGCGCGGCAGATATTCGAACAGCAAATAGCGATAGGCGGCGAGGCGATCGAGCCCGGTGTTGCGAAATGCCGGATGGCACAGTAGCGCACTGACCTCGGAGGCAAAGACGAGCTGACCGCGCGCGAGACCCCAGTAGAGGGGCTTCTCGCCGAAGCGGTCGCGCACCAGGTGGACCGCACCGCTGGCGCCGTCGCGAAAAACAAAGGCGAACATGCCGTCGATGCGGGAGGCGGCGCGCGGCACACCGTCGCGGCGGATCAGCTGGAACAGAACTTCGGTATCCGAGCGGTCGCGCAAGGCGATGCCGACGGCGCGCAGTTCGTCGGCGAGCGCCCGATAGCCGTAGATTTCGCCGTTGAATGTCAGCGCGTCGCCGGTTGTCGGATCGACGCGCGGCTGGGCGCCGCCCGACAGATCGATGATCGCCAGCCTGGTGTGACCGAGCGCGATGCCGCGATCGACAAAGCTGCCCTGGCCGTCGGGCCCGCGATGCGCCAGCGCGCTGTTCATTGCGGCGATCACTTGCTCGGCATCAGGACCGGGTGCGGTAAACCCCGCTATTCCGCACATCGCAATTTCAGGGGGCTACCGAGCCCACCGCCACCGTTGCGCGAGCTAATCGGCCAACTCGGACAGGCCATAACCGAACTGCTTGCCGGTCACGGATGGCCGTGAGATGCCGCCGCGGGTGATGTCGGTAATTTTCGGAACAGGCAATTGTATCGGATAGGGTCTTTCGGTATCCGGCCGCTCCGGGCCGGCAGTCTTGCGGTTGACGTAATCCAACCCGCCGAAATCTCGGAATCCGAGCTGCCACACCTTCAGCCGCCGTTCGCGCATCTCCATATCCTCCGCCCAGACCGAGTAGAACCACCGGCGCATAAGGCGGTGAAAGAACGGCTGCAGCCAGCCGAAGATCCACGGCACCGTTACCCGGCTCTCCACAGTCACACGGCAGCCATGCGGGGCGACGTCTTCGAAGTGGAAATCCTGCTCGAGCAAGAGCCCAAACGGACCGAAATGGAAGGATCGCATCCAATTCTCGGATTTGAGATAACCGAATTGGGTCGCCCACATTTTCACCGGGATGAACGGCAGGGTCGCGCTGCGCTGCGAAAAACACCAATTGTCGGCCTCGGCCAAGATCCGGACATGCCGATAGTGTTGAAAATGGGTGCCGACTACATGCTCATGGTCGAAGTAATTCCATATCATCAGCCCCTTCGGAAACGGCGCCTGTTCCGAAAACTTCGAGTTGAGTTGTGCCATAGATATTGCTTTCAATCGGTGCTACAAATCCAACCTTTATACACCGCCTCGATTTGGTTTTCGACCAGCTGCGCGTAGATATCGCCGTTTTCGACTTTGATTTTATATTCGCGCAGCTTCAGTTTGGGAAACGATACGCATCGTCCGGTATCGGCATCGTATTGAAGATTATGCCAAAGACACGTGAATCTTCCATTCCTCATTTGATAGAAGCCGACCGGGCCCCCGAAATGGGGGCAGATGTTGCTGAGGGCCCGGATCGCCCCGTCGCGTCGAAATACCAAAATGTCGTGATTACAGACCCAGCGCGAGAACTGCCCGGTGGCGTCGAGTTCCGAGACGTGGCCAATTCTAACAAAACTGGTCAAGGTGCGCGTCCGATCAATCTGGCGCGATGACAACGGGTCGTCCGGCATGCGCTCGGTATGCCAGGGGATGGTTGATCAATTATTACTGCGAATAATTCGGCCGCCGCGGTCTCGCGACGTGCTGCCACCAAGTAATGGACATCGCTCCTAGGCCAAGGCGGCTCATGCAATTGTGGCCCCGGCCACCAGCTTCCACTTGCTCGCGCGAACTGCGGCTCGCCAGCTCCGCAAACCGGATCACGAGCGCCGCTGCTGGGTTACAGGGGGGCCTTGCGCAAGACAATGCGCATGGTGTCGAACAGATTGACGGCGACCCCTACTTTGCTTGCCGATGACAGCAATGATTGCGGCAATTGTAGTCCAGTGGACCGACCGACCAGTTGCAGCACGAGCGAGATCGGCACGCGCTTCCAGGGATGGGCGATATGAGCCACCGACAACCCGGCCGCGGCCGCTAGCTTGTCGAGGCTCTTCGGCGTGAAGTACCACAAATGCTGCGGCGGGGTCATGTTGCGCCAACGTTTCCCACTGATTCTGGCCAGGGCCGAGGCGAAGTCCGGTGTCGTCAGCACCACCGCCCCGCCCGGCCGCAGAAATTCACCGCACAGGCAGAGCGTAGCCGTGGGATCTTCGAGGTGCTCGATCACATCGAGCATGACGATGACGTCAACCGGTCCCACTTCCTCCAGCATCTGCCGGGTGAGCGGGCCGGTGCGGACATGGAGCCCCCGCATCCTCGCGAACGCCGCTGCATCGTCGGCGATCTCGATGCCGTGCACCTCGTAATGAGCGCTGGCTTCGAGCAGAAAGAAACCATAAGCGGCACCGATCTCGAGTAGACGGCCCGACGGCACGATCCGACGAATGCGACCGACGAGGCCGTGAAATTCGGCCCGCAGTACAGGCTCGCTCGCCACATAGTTGGGATAGCCACCCTTCGTTGCGCTGTTGAAGTATTCTGCATTATAATATGTTTTTGGTTCGAAATTTTCCTGGATCGCGGCGCCGAGTCCGCACTCCGTGCAGCGGAATACCTGGCTGCCATTCTTCCGCCACAAAAAGAGGTGGTCGGTTGGCCGATCGCAGGCCCGGCAGTTGCGTCGGTTGTGCTTCGTTCGTGCTGCGTCCGTCGACACGGCTATCTGTCGTCCACGGGATTTTGACATCATCCGATGCGCGGCTCAGCAGGGCAACCAACGGCGGGAGGCAGGGCGGGATGCTGCATTAGCCGATTTATCTTGTAGGGCCAGGGCGGCCTGCCTCGCCTGGTAATAGATCCGCGCCTGCACTTCGGAAATCCTCGGCACGATGGAGCGATTTCGTAAGCGCCGGCAGCTAAATTGAACACATTGCGTTGAGGACGCCGTCGCGGTCGAGGAAGACCACTCGACGGCCGTTCACACCACCGACTCCCACTTCATCTCATGCCGCTTCAGCGCCGGATGCGACACGATCAGGTGCCAGACGACTGCCTGGAACGCCTCGGTGTGCGGCGTCACCGTGTCGGCTGAGACGGTCGGGATGACTACCGCCGCGTCGGCCACCTTCGCGGTATAGCCGCCATCGCGGCCGACGATCCCGACGATGCGCGCCCCAACCCGCTGCGCGAGCTGCAGGGCTTGGACGATGTTGGCGCTGATGTTCTTTTCCAGATCACCTCCGCCGACGGAAAAAACGAACACGACGTCGCCTGCCCGCAGCCGGCTTCCCTCAAGCCATCGCGCGAATGAGGACTCCCAGCCGTCGTCATTGATCCGCGCCGTGAGTTCCGAGACGTTGTCAGTCGGCGCGTAACTTTCGATGCCGGCGATCTTTCGGAAATCGTTGACCGCGTGTCCGGCGTTTCCGGCACCTCCGCCGACCCCGACAAAAAATAGGCGCCCGCCCTGTTCGCGCAACGCGCTCAGGATCTCGACGATCCGGTCTACAGCCATCTGGTCGATGCTAACTGCGATTTCGGCGGCTTCGCCTAGATATCTCGCGGTGTATTGGCTGGAGCTCATGTGGATACCTGCGAAAGTTATCCCGAGGGACTGTGCCTGTCGCAGAGGGACATCACGGTTTCATCGAAGGAAATATTATAGCCCATCTGGCCGAGCCTGTCGAGCGCCAGCGGTGACCGGGTAATTATTCTGAAGGCTCGATGGATTTTGCTTGCGACCATCGCGTGCGTCGGGCGGCGGCGAGGAGTGGCGCTGCGATCCAAAGCATCGTAGATGCTCTTGTTCGCCGTGATCCTTTAAGCATGTGGCGCTTTTGTCTTCTCTTCGCATTGTGTCTAGTAATCGGCGCGTTGGAAACCTTGTTTCCGCCGAAGGGTACCAAGCCAGGCTCCTCGGTGTTTGGTACGGGGTAAGGACGACTCGTACTGCCGATAAGCATGGCTCGACTGCGCTCTCCCCTCGAACTCTCGGTGGCACCCAAGGCTGGCGGGGAGAGCGTTTGTCACCGGCGACAGCCGCCGAGGGCAGCGTTTATGCAGGCTTGCTTCGCCAACCACGATAAGCGAGCGCGTCGTGCCGGGCTGTTCGTCTTTGGGTATGCTGACGATCCCGTGCCGCGGCCCGCAAGGCACCAATGGTTGCCGAATGGAACCAGGCGTTTACCATCCGATAACGAAAGGTCACAAAAATGGATCTTCTCTTTGGGTGGAGCATCGCGTTTGCCGTGCAATCGTTACCAGCTCAGGGATGTGACTGAGTTGGCAGTGGCTGAGCTACAGACGCGTTCCGATTTCGGCGATCGCTTTTTCATTGCCGGCGGTGCGGGGTTTGTCGGCAGCCACTTTACCGGCCATTTGCTTGCCGATGCGGAAGTTACCGCAGTTACGCTCTACGACAACTTCACATCGGGGCGAGAGTGGCATATCAAGGACCATTTAAGTGACGGGCGGTTGCGCGTCGTCCGCGGCGATGTCGGCGACATCGGCCTGCTGACCAAGGCCATGGCCGGTCATGATGTCGTCGTCCACCTCGCGTCGAACCCGGATATTGCTCGCGCCGCCACCGAGCCCGAGGTCGATTTCTATCAGGGAACCGTCCTGACCAACAACGTCATGGAGGCGATGCGCCGGACCGGCACGCGGCGCATCCTCTACGCCTCCGGTAGCGGGGTCTACGGGGACCTCGACGAGCGCGAGGCGCAGGAAGATCACGGACCCTTGTTGCCGATCTCGACCTATGGCGCGAGCAAATTGGCCGGCGAGGCACTGATCGCCGCCTATTGCTCGATGTTCGGTCTCACCGGCTGCGCCTTCCGGTTTGCCAATGTCGTCGGCCCGCGGCAGACCCACGGAGTTGGCTTCGATTTCGTCCGGCGGCTGCTCGTCGACCCCACCCGACTGGCGATCATGGGCGACGGCAGACAGAGCAAATCTTACATTCACGTGTCCGACATCGTCGGCGCGGTATTGCACGCCGCGCGCTATTCGCCCGGGTATTTCGACACCTACAATGTCGCGACCGGCGACTACATCACTGTCACCGAGATCGCCGAACTGGCCGTGGAATGCCTGGAGCTGCCGGTCCGGCCGCGCTTCGACTATGCCGGCGGCGACCGCGGCTGGAAGGGCGATGTCCCGATCGTACGGCTCAACACCGAGCGCATTTCCAGGCTCGGCTGGCGCTGCCGTCACGGCAGCCGCGAGGCGCTGCGACTCTCGCTGTTGGCGCTGATCGAGGATGCGCGTGCTGGGCTCATCTGATCGCGTGCCGGCGCTCGCGCTTCTCGGCGGCGGGTTGGCGACGCGGTTGCGTCCGCCGACGCTGGCCGCGCCGAAATCGCTGGTCGAGGTCGCCGGCGAGCCGTTCATCGCCCACCAGCTGCAGCCGCCCGCCAGCCAGGGGATCGGTGATATCGTGGTCCGCACGGGCCATCTCGGCGAGCAGATTACAGAATATGTTGGCGACGGCGCGTTCGATCTGGCCGATTTCTATCGCAACCGGACGCGGACCGGGCGCCTCGCCGGGCTCGATGCGGCGGAGCGGTTCTACGAAATCGGCTCGCCGGAAGGTCTCGGCGAAACCGATGCGTGCCTCCACGAATTGAAGGGAAAGGGGTCATGATCATCACTCGTACCCCGATGCGCATTTCGATCGGCGGCGGCGGCACCGATCTGCCGTCCTACTACCGCCAGTTCGGCGGCTTTGTGATTTCCGCCGCGATCAACAAATTCGTGTACATCACGATCAATCGCAGCTTCCGGGACGGCTATCTCCTGAAATATTCCGACCTGGAGGACGTGAAGACCTACGACGAGGTACGCCACCCGTTGTTTCGCGAGGCGCTGCGTCTGCACGCGATGGAAGGGGGTATCGAGATCGTCAGCGTCGCGGATGTGCCCGCGGGGACCGGTCTCGGCTCTTCTGGCAGCTTCCTGGTCGGCCTGGTGCACGCATTGCATGCCTATAAGCGCCAGCCGGTCGCCGCTGAGACCCTGGCCTGCGAGGCGATCGACATCGAGATGAACCGACTCGGCGAACCGGTCGGCAAGCAGGACCAATATATCGCCGCCTATGGCGGGCTGACCTGCCAGGAATACCGGCCAGACGATAGCGTCGCGGTCACCCCGCTGCGCCTCAGCGACGCCGCCGTCCACGAGCTGCGCGACTCGCTGATGATGTTCTTCGTCGGCTATACGCGGCAGGCCAGCGCGCTGCTGCAGGACCAGCAGCAAAGATCAGAGCAGGGCGATGCGCAGATGCTCGACGGGCTGCACTTCACCAAGGAACTCGGCTACGAGATCAAGAACGTCCTCGAAGCCGGCAAGACCTACTGCTTCGGCGAATTGATGCACCAGCATTGGCTGCGCAAGCGCAAGCGCTCGGCAGGCATGAGCGATGACAGGATCGACGACTTGTACGACCTCGCGCGCAATCGCGGCGGCGCCACCGGCGGCAAGCTCGTCGGCGCCGGCGGCAGCGGCTTTCTGCTGTTTCACACTCATGACCGTCGCCGGTTGCGCTCGGCGATGACGGAAGCCGGAGTTCACGAGATGGATTTTGGCTTCGATTTCGATGGATCGATGGTCGTCATGCGCAGTTGACGCGCCAGAAGCCGCGCCCTCGTGTTGCCGCTCGGGAACTTAGCGAGAGGCGTAATATTATCAATCAGTGGCTATTGCCATGGTCGCATCACCAGCGGACGGCGGGCCACTGCCAGAATCTGCCACCCCAATGAGAAATTCGCCAAGTTGAATTGGAAAAGGATACGAAATAATGCTATTGCCAAGCTTGCCCAGGTTCCTGCCCTGGACCTCTCGCCACCGCTCTTGACGTTGGAAATCAGCCGCTTGCCTAAAAGGATAATTACTAAGCGATACAAATTGAAAAACGGGAACCCAGCCAATTTCACCGCCTCTACCTTGAAGCCGGCCGCGTCGAGCACGCGTGCAATAGAGGTGCGTTCGTAATGACGCC
>DASQCY010000262.1:0-12288 GCA_035634495.1 Allostellaceae bacterium | reverse complement strand
GGTGCGGGCGGGCTCGCGATCTTCGGCACGACGAGCGAGGCGAACTCGATGTCGCCGGCCGAGCGGATGGACTTGCTCGACCGGCTGATCGAGGCGGGGATCCCCGCCGCGAAGTTGATGCCGGGAACCGGCGCCTGCGCGATAACCGACGCCACGAGCCTGGTGCGGCACGCGGTCGATCACGGCTGCGGCGGGGTGCTGATGCTGCCGCCCTTCTACTACAAGGGGGTCAGCGACGACGGCATCTTCGCCTTTATCGCCAGCGTCATCGACAAGGTCGGATCGCCGGCGCTGAGGCTCTTTCTCTACCACATCCCGCCGATGGCCGTGGTCGGGTTCTCGCTCGACCTCGTCGGCCGCTTGATCGCGGCCTATCCGCAGACGGTGGTCGGGTTGAAGGACAGCTCCGGCGATTGGAGCAACACCGCGGCATTGCTCGAGCGCTTTCCGGGCTTTGCGGTGTTCCCGGGCTCTGAGGTGTTTCTGCTCGATGGGCTGAGAAAGGGGGCGGTCGGCTGCATCACCGCCTCGGGCAACGTCAACGTGCCGGGCATCAAGAAGGTCTACGACAATTGGCGGGACCCGCAGGCCGAGGCCTCGCAGGCCGAGATCACGACCTTGCGCAAGGCGCTGCAAGCCTATCCGATGGTCCCCGCACTGAAGCGGATCGTCGCGCATTACCACAACGACCCGAATTGGGCCGCGGTGCGGCCGCCGCTGGTGCCGCTCGACCGAGCGCAGTCGACGGCGCTGATCGCCGATCTCGGCAAGCTCGGGTTTTCGCTCGGCGAACGGCCGCGCGCGAAGGCGGCCTGAAAGGGGGGACTGACCATGGCGATGGAGCATGCCGCCGCCCGGACACCGGAGCGCGAAGCCTTCTACGACCGGATCGGCGGCTACAATATGGCGCCGTTGTGGGAACGCCTACACGGGCTGGTCACGGCCCAGCCGACGACACCGTGCCAGCCGGCGATCTGGCGTTACCAGGAGATCCGGCCGTACCTCTTGCAATCGGGCGGGCTGATCACCGCCCAGGAGGCGACACGCCGGGTGCTGATCCTCGAGAACCCCGGCCTCAAAGGCCAGACCTCGATCACCCATTCCTTGTTTGCCGGGTTGCAGCTGATCCTGCCCGGCGAGGTGGCCCCGGCGCACCGCCATACGCAATCGGCGCTGCGCTTCATCATCGAGGGCGAGGGAGCCTATACCGCCGTCGACGGTGAGCGCACGACGATGCTCCCCGGCGACTTCGTGATTACCCCGTCCTGGACTTGGCACGACCACGGCAACGAGACGCAAGAGCCGATGGTCTGGCTCGACGGGCTCGACATTCCGATCGTGCGCCTGCTCGATGCCAGCTTCGCCGAGCCGGGTGAGGCGGACGTTCAGACCGTCACCCGGCCCGAGGGCGACAGTGCGGCGCGGTTCGCCAACAATCTCTTGCCGGTCGACTGGAAGCCGACGGTCAAGACCTCGCCGGTGTTCAATTATCCCTATGTCCGCTCGCGCGAATCGCTCGACACACTCAGTCGGAACGAGGACCCGGACCCGTGCCACGGGCACAAGCTGCGCTACGTCAACCCGGCGAGCGGCGATTTCGCGATGCCGACGATCGGCACGTTCATCCAGCTGCTGCCCCAAGGCTATGCGACGCGTCCGTACCGCTCGACCGACGGGACCGTCTTTGTCGTGGTCGAGGGCGAAGGCGAGAGCCGGGTCGGCGATCAGGTCTTCCGCTGGCGGCCGCACGATATCTTTGTCGTGCCGAGCTGGGTGCCGGTGAGCCACCACGCGGAGGACGACGCCGTGCTGTTCAGTTACTCGGATCGGCCGGTGCAGGAGAAGCTCGGCTTGTGGCGCGAACAACGCGGCAACGCTTGAGGCGTTAGCCTCCCCACCCTGTCCGTAGGGTGGAGAGGGCACGATATCGCGGGAGGAAGCTGATGGCCGAGAAGGCTACGGGCGACGACCCTTTCGGTCTCGACGGCAAGGTGGCGATCGTCACCGGTGGCGGCGCGGTCGAGGACGGCATCGGCAACGGCCGCGCGGCGGCGATCCTGCTAGCGCGTGCTGGCGCCCGGGTGCTGGTCGTCGATGTCGAGCGCGAGCGGGCCGAGCGGACGCTCGCGATGATCGCATCCGAAGGCGGAACCGCCGCCGCCTTTGTCGCCGACGTCACCGACGAGGGGCAGGCTCGCGCCATGGTCGCCGCGGCGCTGGAGCGGTTCGGTCGGCTCGATTGCCTCGACAATAATGTCGGGATCGGCGGCCGCGGCAGCGTCGTAGACATGGCTCCCGAGAACTGGCGCCGGGTCATGCAAGTCAATGTCGACAGCATGTTCCTGGCTTCGCGCCACGCTATCCCGGCGATGAAGGAGACGGCAGGCGGCGGCGCCATTGTCAACGTGTCCTCGATCTCCGCCCTACGGCCGCGCGGGTTGACCGCCTACTCGACCTCGAAGGGCGCGGTCATCGCCTTGACGCGGGCAATGGCGGTGGATCACGGCCCGGACGGCATCCGCGTCAATTGCGTAGCGCCGGGGCCCGTCTATACCCCGATGGTCTACACCCGGCAGATGACCGCTGCCGGGCGCGAAGCGCGCCGCAGGGCCTCGGTTCTGGGCCTCGAAGGCACCGGCTGGGACATCGGCCGTGCGGTCCGCTTCTTGTTGTCGGCCGAGGCGCGTTATATCACCGGTCAAACCCTGGTCGTCGACGGCGGCGCTACCTTGGTCGGGCCGGCCAGAGCACCCGACTAACTCTAGAGGCAGGGAGGAATCAAGGATGGCGCGCCTGCCCTACCTGGACAAATCCGACCTCTTGCCCGAGCACCAGGATCTGCTGGCGCGAAACCTCAACCTCTACCGCGTCCTGGCGCACAGCCCGCGCGCCGCCCGCAGCCTCAATACCCTGGCGAGGTTCATCCGCGACGGCAGCCGCCTCGACCCGAGATTACGCGAGCTGGCGATCCTCCAGGTCAGCTATCTAACGCGCTCGGCCTGGGGCTTCTCGCACCATGTCAGGATCGGCCGAGAAGTCGGCGTTTCGGCCGAGGAGATCCGCGCGGTTGCCGATGAAACCGATGGCCGCCCGACGGCGCTCGATCCGCTCGCCGAGGCGGTATTGCGGGCCGCCCGTGAGATAACGCTCGAACTCACGGTGTCGAACGAAACCTTTGCTGCACTGCGGCAGGGGCTCGACAATGAGCGCCTGACCGATCTCGTGGTTACGATCGCATTCTACAATTGCTTGGTGCGCCTGCTCGAGACGATGAAGGTCGATGTCGAGGAGGATTATCTCCCCTACCTCGACGAGTTTCCGCTACCCAAGCCATAACCAAAACGAATCAGGGAGACACGCATGCACCAATTGCCGCAAGTCGACCAGGTGCTGAAGGCCGCCATTGACCGCGGCGATGTCCCTGGTGTCGTCGCGATGGCGGCGACGCGCGAGGGCGCGGTCTACCACGGCGCCTTCGGCAAGCGCGCCTTCCCCGATGGGCCGCCGATGACCGTCGATACGGTGTTTTGGATCGCCTCGATGACAAAGGCGATCACCTCGACGGCGGCGATGCGGCTCGTCGAACAAGGAAAGCTCTCGCTCGAATGGCCAATCGCTGAGGTGCTGCCGGAACTCGCCTCGCCGCAAGTGCTCGAAGGTTTCGACGCCGCGGGTCAACCGAAGTTGCGCCCGGCGCGGCGGCAGATCACCTTGCGACATTTGATTACCCACACCGCGGGCTTCGTCTACGACATCTGGTGCCCGGAGATGGGCCGATACATGGAAAAGACGGCCACACCGAGTATCATCTCCTGCCAAAACGCCGCGCTGATGTTGCCGCTGGTCTTCGATCCAGGCGACAGGTGGGATTACGGCATCAGCATCGATTGGGTCGGCAAGGCGGTCGAGCGTGCGAGCGGCCAGTCGCTCGGCGACTTTTTCGCGGAGCATATCTTTGCGCCGGTCGGGATGAAGGATACCGGGTTCACCTTGACTCCCGATCGTCGCGCCCGGCTCGTGGGTATGCACGCCCGCGGCGAGGACGGCACGCTAAGCCCGATCCCCTTCGAGCTTCCGAAGGAGCCCGAGTTCCAAATGGGCGGCGGTGGGCTTTACGGTACGGCCGCCGACTATCTCGCGTTCCAGCGGCTCTTCCTCAACCAGGGCCGCACTGACGGTCGGCAGGTGCTGCGGCCCGAGACCGTCGAGCTGATGTCGCAGAACGCCATCGGCGGGCTTGACGTGCGGCTGCTTGAGTCCGCCGTTCCGGCCTATTCGAACAACGCCGAATTTTATCCGGGGATGGTAAAAAAATGGGGTCTCGGCTTCATGATCTCGACCGAGTCGGTACCTGGCGGGCGTGGTCCCGGCAGTCTCGCCTGGGCCGGGTTGGGTAACACCTATTTCTGGATCGATCCGGCGAAGGGCATCGCCGGGGTCATCCTGATGCAGCTGATCCCATTCGCCGATGCCAAAGCCCTGGCGCTGCTCGATGGCTTCGAGAGGGCGCTCTACGCGGGGCTGGGATAGGCTCGCATCACCGGCTTGCCAGCGCTCGGGCGAGCTGGCTCACCGCCTCTTGATGCCGCTCGTTTCTGATCTCGCCGAAATTGCGGGCGATCTCGAGCAGCATGCGTTGGTGTGGCGTGACCTGCCGCGGACCTTCCTGCCCAATCCCTTCATAGAAATAACTGATCGGCGCGCTCAATGCCCGGGCGATCTCGAACAGCCTTCCGGCCGAGACCCGATTGATCCCGCGCTCGTATTTGTGCGCTTGCTGGTAGGTAACACCGATCATCTCGGCGAGCTGCTGCTGGGTCAGGCCCAGCATGATGCGGCGCTCACGAATCCGCGCCCCGACATGATCGTCGATGGCGGCGGTTGACCGCCCTCTTTTCGGCTTAGCCATGCTCCTCACCTGTGTTTATCTGCCCAAAACGCGCTGATCGTGGCCTTCATCCCTATCAACGCGATAGCGACCGATGAATTCCTAGCGGTCCGACCAAGCGGCCGAAAGAGTGTCATCAGTGGAACCCGACTCCCATGACGATAAGCGATAGCGGGAGTTCGAGCCTCCGATAATCGCGAAAATGGTACGCCTCCCGTCCCATGACAAGGTGTTTGATGAGAATAGCGACTACGGAGCTCCGCTTCGGTCAGCTCGCGACCAACAAGATGGACCGGTGGGATCGCTGCGGCACCGTCGCCGCCGCGTCCCCAAACAACAGCGTGGTCCCCGGCCGGGGGGCTGACGCCCATGACGATCAAATTGCGCTCACCGATTCTCAGCTGCTGCAGGATGGCCTCTTCGGGGTCGGCGTGCGCGCGGGCCGCAGTTCGCAGGGGCACGCCAAATCGGTCGCCAAGTCGGCCGCTTTGCGCTGGATCGCTTCCTTCGTCGTACCGTTGCCTCCCCAATTAGTGCTGAAGCTAGGGGCCATGCCATGCCGCCGGGACGGCCGCCCCCTCCTTGCTGCGAACAATACCGTGATCGAACCGAGGCTTGCGCGCCAAGGTCAGGGCGACCTCGGCACCTCGCGCACGACCAGCGCGACGATCTTGACCGAGGAGATCGACAGCATAGTGCCGAGAAACAGCGATGTGATCAGCCGCTGTTCCGGGTGGGCAGCATCGTTTTCGGTAACACCTCGCCGAGCACGAAGCCGCGGACACAGCCTAAGCAGAGTTCCGGCGATCAAATGCCCGATCACTGCGGGCTAGCCCATCCACGGCATGACCTCGCCCAGCAGGCGCCCGGACACCAAGAGCAGTGTATAATCTGGCATAGAAACACCGCCTCCGAGACACCGGCCGAGCGCCCGCGACGCCCATTCATCCCTCACCCGGCCCGTTCATCTCGGGGTAAACGTGACTGCCGGAGGAACGGGTCCGCCACGTGGCGCTTGCCCGCGGCCGCGAGACGACGGCAAGCTGGGTCCACATCGCCTTTCTGGGGAAACCGATGACCCAACCAGTCGGCTTGTCCTGCGGGCTCACCAATTATGGCGACCCCGATTTTGCTCTCTACCTGCGGCGTTCCTTTGCTCGCTCGATGGGTTATTCGAGCGAGCTCTTGGCCCGTCCGGTGATCGGCATTGCTGATAGCTCTTCGGGGTTCAACAATTGCCATCGGCACTTTCCCGAGTTGATCGAGGCTGTGAGCCGTGGTGTGCTGGCGATGGGCGGCCTGCCGCTGACTTTTCCGACCATCTCGCTCGGCGAGGTCTTCTTGAACCCGACAAGCCTGATGTTCCGCAATCTGATGGCAATGGACACGGAGGAGATGATTCGCGCCCAGCCGATGGATGCGGTCGTGCTGGTCGGCGGCTGTGACAAGACCGTGCCGGCCCAGCTGATGGGTGCGATCTCGGCAAACAGGCCTGCGATCGGGCTCGTTGCCGGGCCGATGATGACATCGCGTTGGCATGGTGAGCGGCTCGGTGCCTGTACCGATTGCCGCCGCTTTTGGGCCCGGTACCGGGCCGGTGAGGTCAACTCGGATGAAATCCACGAGATCGAAGGGAACCTCGCGACGACCGCCGGGACCTGCGCAGTGATGGGCACGGCGAGCACGATGGCCTCTATCGCCGAGGCCCTTGGCATGATTCTCCCCGGGAGCGCGGCGATTCCTGCGGTGCACGCCGACCGCCTGCGCGCCGCCGAGGCGACCGGCCGCGCCGCTATGCAGCTCGCCCAAAGCGGGCTTACCGCGGAGCGCATCGTTACCCAAACATCAGTCGAGAACGCCATGCGCGTGCTGATGGCGATCGGCGGCTCGACCAACGCCGTCCTACATCTGACCGCGATCGCCGGCAGGGCCGGCATCGATCTCGACCTCGGCTGGTTGAACGAGATCAGCGAGGGGACCCCGGTCCTCGTCGATTTGAAGCCGACCGGTCCACACTACATGGAGGACCTGTTCGCGGCCGGCGGAATCGGAGCGGTTCTGCGCGAGCTGAAGCCGCTCTTGCACCTCGACTGCATGACGGTAGCCGGCGAAACCCTCGGTCAGCGCCTTGCGGTGGAAACGGGACCGGTGGACCGGTCGGTGGTCAGGCCGTTCGCGGATCCGCTACAGCCGAAGGGCGGTCTCGTCGCCTTGTTTGGCTCGCTGGCGCCAAAGGGCGCGATCTTCAAACGCTCGGCGGCCGACCCGAAACTGTTCGAGCAGGAGGGGCGGGCGGTCGTCTTCACCTCGCTCGAAGACCTCTCGGCGCGGGTCGATGATCCCGATCTCGATGTCAGCCCGGATGACTTCCTGGTCTTGCAGAACGCCGGCCCGCTGAGCACCTCTGGCATGCCGGAGGCCGGCTACCTCCCGATCCCCGGAAAATTGGCGCGGGTCGGGGTCAAAGACATGGTGCGCATCTCCGACGCGCGCATGAGCGGAACGGCCTATGGCTCGATTGTGTTGCACGTCACCCCGGACGCGGCAAGCGGCGGCCCGCTTAGCAAAGTCAGAAATGGCGACCGCATCCGGCTATCGGTCGCTGAACGCCGCCTCGACCTCCTTGTGGCACCGGAGGAGCTGGTGCGCCGCCCGGTCGCGCCGCCGCCCGTCCCCGAGCGCGGCTATGCGTGGCTCTACCGGCGCGAGATCCTGCAGGCCAACCACGGCTGCGATTTCGACTTTCTACGCAAGCATCCGCTCGGGAGCTCGGCCCGATGACCGGCTCGAATCCGTAGGGCAATTGCGTGCGCTTCCCAGCGACAGCGGGCGCGGATGGCGTATTTTCTGCAGCAGCTGATTAATGGGCTGACGCTGGGCTCGATTTACGGGCTGATCGCCATCGGCTACACGATGGTCTACGGCATCATCGGCATGATCAATTTCGCCCATGGCGAGATCTACATGATCGGTGCTTTCATTTCGATCATCGCTTTTCTGCTCCTGGGTTTGATCGGCGTCAGCTATGTTCCGCTCGCTTTGGCCCTGGTTTTGCTGACGACGATGCTGTTCACCGCGATCTACGGTTGGACCGTGGAACGCGTCGCCTACCGACCATTGCGCGGGTCGTTCCGGCTGGCGCCGCTGATCTCGGCGATCGGCACCTCCATCTTTTTGCAGAACTACGTGCAGATCCTGCAAGGCGCGCGGGAAAAGCCGATGCTGCCCCTTGTCCAAGGCGGGTTCACGGTCTTCGAGAGCGACGGTTTCGCCGTTCGGCTCAGCTATTTGCAGCTTCTGATTATGCTGGTGACGGTGGCGCTGATGGCTGGGTTTTCGACTTTCATCGCGACCACCCCGCTCGGCCGCGCGCAGCGCGCCTGCGAGCAGGACATGCAGATGGCAGCACTGCTCGGGGTCGATGTCGACCAGGTGATCTCGATGACCTTTGTGATGGGCGCGGCACTCGCGGCCGTCGCCGGATTGATGGTTACCCTCTATTACGGCGTGGTCGATTTCTTCATCGGCTTCCTCGCCGGCGTGAAGGCCTTTACCGCCGCTGTCCTTGGCGGCATCGGCTCGCTGCCGGGAGCGATGCTGGGCGGCATTCTGATCGGGCTGATCGAGGCTTTCTGGTCCGGCTATTTCTCTGTCGAGTACAAGGATGTTTCGGTCTTCGTGGTCCTCATCCTCGTGCTGGTCTTCCGTCCCACGGGTCTGCTCGGCGCGCCCGAATTGGAAAAGGTGTGAAGACGGCCGCCTCCGGGCTCGCGGTCTTAAAAGAGGCCCTGGCGACCCTCGACTGGTCAGCGCTCCTCAAGGACGCAGTCATCGCGGCGCTGGTCGCGACACTTCTCGCCCTGCCGCTGGTGGGTTTCCAAACCTACGATATCGGCGGCGGCGCGCTCGGCATCCGCACGCACTTTGATTGGGTAGCGACGGCCGCTGCCGCAGTGTTCGCCGGCCGGCTGGCGCTGCGTCTCCAGCAGCGCCTCCGTCGCGGCGGGGAAAGGCGCGGCGAGACCCTCTTCGCTCGCCTCGGCACCTGGGGGAACCGCCGAGCATTGCCGATAACCCTTGTCGGGATCGCGTTCGCCGTCGCGCTCCCGTTTCTGCCGTTCTCTTCGCGCTATCTGATCGACCTCGGCACCACCGTGCTGATCTATGTCATGCTCGGCTGGGGCCTCAATGTGGTGGTTGGCCTCGCCGGTCTGCTCGATCTCGGCTACGTCGCTTTCTACGCCGTCGGTGCCTATACCTTCGCCCTGTTGGCGCGCGACCTCGGGCTTACCTTTTGGCAGGCGTTGCCTTTCTCGGGCCTGGTAGCAGCGAGCTTCGGGGTCATCCTGGGATTTCCCGTGCTGCGGCTGCGCGGTGATTATCTCGCAATCGTCACACTCGGCTTTGGCGAGATCATCCGCATCGTCTTGTTGAACTGGTCACCGGTCACTGGTGGTCCGAACGGGATCTCGGACATCCCGCGGCCTTCTTTCTTCGGCCTGCCTTTCGCCCGCTCGGCGCCGGAGGGCGCGACGACCTTCCATCAGTTCTTTGGTCTCGAATTCTCCCCGGCTCAACGCGTAACGTATATCTATTTTGTCATTCTGGCATTGGCGCTCGTCACCAACCTGTTCACTTCGCGGCTGCGCAGGCTGCCGATCGGGCGCGCCTGGGAAGCTCTGCGCGAGGACGAGGTCGCCTGTCGCGCGTTGGGTATCAATCCGACCAACGTCAAGCTCTCCGCCTTCGGCATCGGCGCGATGCTCGGTGGCTTTGCCGGCTGCTTCTTTGCGACACGGCAGGGTTTCATCAGCCCCGAGAGCTTCACCTTTATCGAATCGGCGACAATCCTGGCGATCGTCGTGCTCGGTGGTATGGGCAGCCAGATGGGGGTTGTGCTCGCCGCGCTTCTGCTGGTCACCTTGCCCGAGTTCGGCCGCGCGTTTGCCGAGTTCCGCATGCTGATCTTCGGCGCGGCGATGGTCGCGATCATGGTGTGGCGCCCGCGTGGTCTCTTGGCGCATCGCGAGCCCTCGCTGCGCCTCCACGCGCGGCGCTCGGCGGCACTGTGACCGGCGCCAATGAAGTGCGGGAGCCGCTGCTCCTCGTCGAACATCTGACGATGCGCTTCGGCGGGCTGACCGCGGTCCACGATCTATCGTTCGACGCCTATTCCCGCGAGATCACCGCCATTATCGGACCGAACGGCGCCGGAAAGACCACCGTCTTCAATTGCCTTACCGGTTTCTACAAGCCGAGCGTCGGCCGTCTCATGATGCTCGTCAACGGCGAAGGGCTGCTGCTCGAACGGATGGACGGCTTCAGGATCGTCCGGCAGGCTGGTATCGCCCGCACCTTTCAAAACATGCGCCTGTTCGCCGGGATGACCGTTCTCGAAAACCTGATCGTCGCGCAACATAATTTGCTGATGTCGGCGAGCGCGTTCTCCGTTGCCGGGCTCTTCGGGCTGCCGCGCTACCGCTCGGCCGAGCGGGCTGCCGTCGAGCGCGCGCGGCATTGGCTCGACAAGATCGGGTTGATCGAGCGCGCTGACTGGCCAGCAGGGGCATTGCCCTACGGCGCCCAACGCCGTCTGGAGATCGCGCGAGCGCTTTGCACCGGGCCGGCGCTGCTCTGCCTCGACGAGCCGGCCGCTGGCCTCAACCCGCGTGAATCGGCCGAGCTAAACGAGTTGCTGCTCGCCATCCGCGTCGAGGAAAGGATCGCGATCCTGTTGATCGAGCACGACATGAGCGTGGTGATGGGGATCTCGGATCACATCATCGTCCTCGACTACGGGCGCAAGATCGCCGACGGGCCGCCGGCCGCCGTGCGTGTCGATCCCAACGTCATCAAAGCCTATCTGGGAGAGGATGAGTTGGAGAAGCTGCCCAAGACGAGCGCGGCCGATCTCCACATCCGCCGATAATGCTGAGGATCTCTGGCGTCCATGCCTACTATGGCAACATCGAGGCTCTTAAGGGGATCGATCTGGAGGTGCGGGCCGGCGAGATCGTCACCCTGATCGGCGCTAATGGGGCAGGCAAATCGACGTTGCTGATGACGGTCTGCGGTCGGCCGCGCGCTGCCCGCGGGCAGATCCTATTCGAGGGGCGCGATATTACTGGGCTCGCGACGTTCGAAATCGTGCGTCTCGGGATCGCGCAGGCGCCTGAAGGGCGGCGCATCTTTTCGCGCATGACCGTGCTCGAGAATCTGCAGATGGGGGCGACCATCGCCGATCCGGCGTCATTCGACGAGGATCTGGCGCACGTCTTTGGATTGTTCCCGATCCTCGACCAGCGCCGAGGGCAGCGCGGCGGTACGCTTTCGGGCGGCGAGCAGCAGATGCTGGCGATCGCCCGCGCGCTGATGAGCCATCCGCGACTGTTGTTGCTCGACGAGCCGTCGCTCGGATTGGCGCCTCTTATGGTCAAGCAGATCTTTGGCGCGATCCGCGAAATCAACGAGCGGCAGAAGACGACGGTGTTGCTGGTCGAGCAGAACGCGCACCAGGCGCTGCAGCTCGCCGACCGCGGCTATGTGATGCAGACCGGGCGGATCATGCTAAGCGGCAGCGGGCCAGAGCTGCGGGCCAACCCCGAGGTACGCTCCGCCTATCTCGAAGGAGGGCAGCCGTGACGGCACTGCTCGGCGGCGAGATCGGTTCGTTCTTCGCGATGACAGTGGTACTTTTCGGTGGCGCAGCCTTCTTGACTGGCCAAGCGCTGGCCCAGGGCTGGCGGCCTGGTTGGCAAATCCTGCCATTCGCGCTGCTTCTCGCCGCGGCGGACAGGTTTCTCCTCTACGCGATGTTTGCCGCCGAGCCCGCCTCGTTGAGCGGCTTCCTGATTGCTACGGCGATGCTCGGCGCGATTTTGTTGGCGGCTTACTACCTCACCCGCGCGCGCAAGATGGTGCAGCAATATCCCTGGCTCTACGAACGCCGAGGACCTTTCGGCTGGCGCGAAAGATAGCGCCGATATGTCCCGGCCGGGCGACCACGTGTTCGCGCGCCAGGCCCGGCCGTGTTACAGTAATGGCAACGCATGCTGGAGGGGGTAAAGCCTGATGAACCGCTGGGTCCGTTCCGTCATCCTGGCAGCGGCGCTCGCGCTTGGCGCTGGTGGGGTCAAAGCGCAGGACATCCCGATCGCGGTTGTCGGACCGGTCACCGGTTCGAACGCGGCGCTGGGTGAGCAGATGACGCACGGCGCCAAAATGGCGGTTGCCGACATCAACGCCAAGGGCGGAGTACTCGGCAAAAAGCTCGATCTGATTATCGCCGACGATGCTTGCGATCCCAAGCAGGCAGTGGCCGCGGCGAACGATGTCGTCGGCAAGAAGGTGGTGTTTGTCGCCGGACATTACTGCTCCTCTTCGTCGATCCCGGCCTCCGC
>DASQCY010000261.1:0-3398 GCA_035634495.1 Allostellaceae bacterium | reverse complement strand
GAGCCATGGGTGCGTGCGTGTCGAGAACCCGCGGGCGCTCGCCGCGCTCCTGCTGGAGCAAGGCCCGGAGACGATCGACAAAGGAATCGCCCGCGGTTACACCAATCGGCGGCCTTTGCCGACGCCAGTTCCGATTTTCATCGTCTATCAGACGGCCTACGTCGAATCGAATGGTTCGATTCAGTTCAGTTCCGATCCATATGAACGGGATGACGAGATTTGGCAGCACTTGACGCGCGCCCAACGGTCCCCGGTTGCTCAGGATGTCGCCGTGAGCCAACGTAAAGGGTGATCTATTAAAGAACCAGCTCAACCGGCACTAAGAATCCAGTACGAAATACCGATTGGGCTGGTCAATTTTGGCTGATCGGGGCTTGCATCCCCCGTTAACAATTGTTATGGCCGTCCCCGGGGAACTGGGGGAGTTAGCCATTGCATGCGTCTTCTTTACTGAGCCGCCGCCGCCTTCTCGGTGCGACCGTGGCCACCGCCGCCGTCGGTCTCGTAGCTCCGGTTCCGGCAGTTTCTTTCGCTCCGCGATCGGTCGCGCTGTACAACATCCATACCGGTGAATGGCTGCGGACGGTCTACTGGGCTGACGGCCACTACATTCGGGAGGCAGTTAGGGACATCAACTGGATCCTACGGGACCACCATTCCGACGAGATCCGGCCGATGGATGCCGGCGTTCTCGACCTGCTCGGGATGTTGCGCGATCGGCTCGAGACCCACGATCCGTTTCTGGTGGTTTGCGGCTATCGCTCGCCCACGACCAACATGAGGTTGTACCTGCAACATGAGGGCGTCGCGAAGCGCAGCTATCACATCAAGGGGATGGCCGTCGATCTGCGGTCGGAGCGCCGTGACCTGAGCCAGATCCGCGATGCGGCGCTGAGCCTCAGGTGCGGAGGTGTCGGTTATTATCCGCGCTCGGACTTTGTTCACGTTGATTGCGGGCCGATTCGCCGCTGGTAAGTCGAGTTTCGACGGCGGGCGGCGCCGTCCTCGAGTGGCCGGAAGCCCGCGAATTGCCCAGCCTCACGGCACTCGCTGCGGCGGCGTCAGCTAATTGACGCTCGAATCGCCGCCCGGCAAATTCCGCCGAGCGCGGGTGAAAGGGTCACAATGGCACAGTTCGAGCCCGCAAAAATGCGGACGGCGCCCCCCTGTTATCCTCCTGATAGACCGATTCACCCCCCTGGTCGGGGAAAATGAATCCCCTGGCGCTTCGCTTCGGAAACAGGCTTGTAACCGTCTAATCTACATGGCTTTATCAAAGATGTCAGGGTCAAATTTCAACGCGGAAGCAATGATTCGCCCTGTTTTCCCCGCTTTTTCAGGGGTCCAGCGAAAATGCGGGCGACCTCCTGCCTGTCAGCACCGGTAATGCAGAAGGCAGCCCCCGGTGACGAGCCACCGCCGGGGCCGAAACGCGCCGATCCGGACCGACGAGCCCGCCCCTTTACTGGGGGCGCGGCCCCCGCCGCAACACATCGAGCCGCAGCGGAAGTGGTGTCCCAAGCCAGAGCACAAACTGCGTATGATCGGCGACGCTGTCATCGGTAAGCGGGTGGACCAGAATGTCCAGCCCTTCGCGGTTGAGCATTAGCCAGGGCACCAACCCCGAGAACTCCTCGCCCGCGAAGGCCACCTGATACATCGAGACCGGATGCGGTCCGACCGGCTCGTCGTGCCAGCTCCCGAGCCGAGCCTGGAAGCGCTCGCCGATCGCTGCGCGTAAACGCTCGGCGACCGCCCGGGTCTGCGGAGAGTAATACACGTGGGCGTGATACCCCTTGATCCGGCTGGGATCAGCACACGACTCATTCATGATCTGCTTCCCTATTGATTGAGCTTATTTCCGCGGGTGGCGCCGTCTCGCCCGGACCTAGGGCACGCTGCATCAGGACGATGTCCACCCAGTTGCCAAATTTGAAGCCGACCGCGGGTAAGATTCCGATCCGGGTGAAGCCCAGCGCCGCGTGCAGGCGAATCGACGGCCACGTATCGCTGCCGCCGATTACCGCGACCATCTGCCGGTAGCCGAGCTCGGCGCAGCGATCCAGCACGGTCGCAAGGAGGGCTCTGCCGAGGCCGCGCCCGACCTCCGCCTTATCGATGTAGATCGAGTCCTCGAGTGTGAAGCGATAAGCCGAGCGCGTCCGATAAAGGCCCGCATAGCAGTAACCGAGCACGCGCCCCGACCGTTCGGCGACAAGATAAGGCAGGCCGTGGTTGAGAATATCGCGCCGGCGGGAAGCGAGTTCGTCGGGATCGGGCGGGATCTCTTCGAAAGAAGCCAGCCCGTAGAGAACATGGTAACGGTATATCGCAGCGATTTCTGGTACATCAGCCTCCCGCGAGGGACGGATCAGCACTCCGTCGGCGGTCATCTCGGGTTAGATCAGAGCCGCAAGCTCAAATGACGCGAACCGGTCTGCCGTCGAGAAAGGCCACAACGTTCTCGACGATCTGGGGGTACGAACTCCGATAGTTTTCCTCGGTCACGTAGCCGATGTGCGGGGTTAGGATCACGTTCGGTGCCGTGCGCAACGGGTGGTCTATCGGCAAAGGCTCCTTATCGTAGACGTCGAATCCGGCATAGGCGAGGCGTCCCTCCTTCAGCGCAGCGATGATCGCCTCGGTGTCGCAAATCGGCCCGCGCGAGGTGTTGACAAGGATCGCGCTCGGTTTCATCAGCCCGATCTCGCGGGCTCCGGCAATGCCGCGGCTGCGCGGGCTCAGAACCAGGTGCACCGAGAGAATGTCGGAACGGCGGAACAGCTCGTCCTTCTCGACCCGCTCGACGCCCTGCGCCGCGGCCTTCTCCGCCGTCAGGTTCTGGCTCCAGGCGATCGCCTTCATGCCGAAAGCGAGCCCGACCCGGGCGACTGCGCTGCCGAGGCGACCCAAGCCCAACAGACCGAGCGTCTTGCCGGCGACTCGGTGGCCAACCCGGGTCTGCCAGCCGCCTTGTCGCATGAATTGGTGATCTTCGGCGATGCGCCGGGTGGCGCCGAGAATCAAGCCCCACGCGAGCTCGGCGGTGTCCTCGTTACCGCCGCCGGGCCCCCCGGTGCCACACACGGTGACCCCGCGGTCCTTTAGCGCCGCCATGTCGAACGAGGCATTGCGCATGCCGGTCGTGATCAGAAGCTTCATCTTGGGGAGCCGATCGACGAGCGTTTTGGGAAACGGCGTGCGTTCGCGCATCGCGGCGACGAACTCAGAATCGGCGAGTGCGCGCACAGCCGCGTCTTCATCGACAAACGCATGGCGTTCGACTGCTATCTCGACGCCACGGTTTCGCACCGGCGACCAGTCCGCCATCTGGAGCGCCACGCCCTGAAAATCGTCGAGGATGCTGAGCCGCATCGCCGTCTCTCCTATTGCCGCGC
>DASQCY010000260.1:0-2715 GCA_035634495.1 Allostellaceae bacterium | reverse complement strand
GCCCGGGGGTCGACTCAGGACGACCCCTTCCAGCGTTGCCAGAGCCCCAGCGCTCCGAGGACGAGAAACGATCCGACGATCGCCGCGACGACGTCTCGCAACGAGATCCGCACACTGTCGAGTCCGGGGAACAGCCCCAGCAACCAGAACAGCAGACCGCCGACGAGAGCGCCAACCAAGCCCAGCCCCAGGTTCCGCCAAACGCCAAAGCCCCTGCGCTCACGCCTGATGATCAGCCCGGCAATGCTCCCTCCGAGGAGACCAACGATTATCCAAACGACGAACTGAGTGAGTGAGACCATTGCGGCCTCCGTGGTTCAGCAAAGGCTCATTCGAATTGAAATCAGGGTCAGAGTCGACATCTCAGCCGTCGTTTGCGTAAGGTACGCGCTCCGGGGGTTCGTGCCGAAGCGCGGTGGCCCTCGGCGAGCTCGAATGCCAGACAGAAAGAGGGCCGCATGCTAGCGATGTGGGTGAAGGTTCGGGTGAAGCCGGACCAGCGCGATCGTTTCCTGAAGGCGATCGAGGTGGATGCCCTCGGTTCCGAGGGGGACGAGCCGGGCTGCATGTGCTTCAACGTCCTGCAGGACGAGCAGGACCAGAACGTCTATTACTTTTACGAAGTCTACCGCGACCAAGTCGCACTGGAGGCGCATCGGGCGGCACCGCACTACGCAGTCTGGCGTGCGGCTGCCGACACGCTCGACGGCCCGGCTGAGGCGACACGCTGCCAGACCGTGTTTCCTGCGGCAGCGCAATACTGGTCGCGAAACAAGTAGAACGCAGCAGGGCGACCAGGCCTCCTTAAAGCAGCTCTCCGGCGCCTGATCCGACAGCAGGGGTCGGGATCCACCACTCCTCGCCGCGTGCCGTGTGGATGTATTCGGGCCAGCGCAGATCGACCGGCGGCTTGAAGTTCTTGGGCAGCAGTGGGGCCATCCATTTCGTGCCGCCGACCCCGCCGCCGGTGCGGTCGCGGAACTCGTCCTGCGCCTGTCCCAGCAGAGCCCGGTCGGTCAGCAGGTCGAGCAGAGTCGCGGCGATCGTCTTGGCGCCGAGAAAGATGCCGGGGTCGATCGCCGCCGGCAGCCCGCCCAGCGCATTGTGCGCCCAGGCCGAGTACTCGTAGTCGGGGCTCGGCGGGCGCAGCCGCGGCCGCATCGTCAGCAGCCGCACCTCGGCGCGTGCCAGGTGTAGTCGACATAGTCGTCCGAGGTGTAGTGGGTCTGCCATTCGGGCAGCGCGCGGCGCAGCCGGGCCTCGTAGTCCGCGGGCGGCATCAGCCGCTCGTTGTCGTCGAGGAACGGGTTCGCCATTGGCGCCAAGCCGAGACTGGATTGGATCCTTCGCGCGAAGTCACGCGCCTCGTCGGGAAAGCGCGGCGGGCCGACCAGTTCCATGTTGCCAAAGGTCAGATCCGTCATGGCGTGGTTGGTGAGGCCGACGCGGGTCTTGGTGATCCACCGCACCGAGGCGCGGCAGCCGGTCATTACGGCGACGTGCCGGGCATTCTGTTCGAGCACGTTGTAGATCTGCTGCTGGATGCCGAGGCTCGGCGAGCGCCAGGCATATTGGATCTGGCTGAAACGCGGCGGCAGATTGTCCGAGGTCGCGTCGCCGCCGACCAGCACGAACTCGTTCAGGGTCCAGGTGCCGGTATGCGGGAACATCGCCTCCTTGGTGTATTTGGTCGTCGTGTACATCAGGCAGATCGCGTCGATCGCCCCGGGGCAGCGCGCCGCCGCGTGCGAGGTGTGGGTCGTCGGGATCAGGCTCTTGTCGATCCACTTCTCCGGCTCGGTGGTCTCGAAGGTGAAGACCGCACTCCAATAGGAGCCGCACTGGGTGTCGCGGATCGCGGTGTTGGTGAAATGCGGGTGATAGGAGATGAAGGCGTCGGCGCCGTCGTAATAGCCCTTGGCGGCGTGCACCGGCTTAGAGCCGCAGACCTTTTCGGCCGGCTCGCCAAAGAACAGCAAGGTGCCGGAGAGACCGAACCGCTCGATCGCCGCCTTCACCGCGAGCACGCCGGCGAGTGCCGTCGTGCCGAGTGCCGAATGCGGGTCGGTGTGCCCAGCCGCCCAGGGATGCAATCCCGCACGTGGGGCCTGATGGGGGACGACCTGCTGCGAGTTGCCCGGCACCGCATCGTATTCGGCATAGGTGCCGAGCACCGGACCGGACTTACCCCAGCGCGCGCAGAACGCGGTCGGCATCTCGCCCGAGCCCTCCTCGACGGCGAACCCCTCGGCGCGCAACAGGTCACAATAGGCTTTTGCCGATTTGTATTCGCGCCACGCTGGCTCGGCGTAGTTCCAGATAAGCGAGTGAAAATCGGAAAAGCGTCTCGCGTGCTCGCCGATCCACTCGAGCGCATAGCGCTTCTCGTCGGTCATCGTCGGCATCGATCTCTCCCTGTCCGGCGACTATAGCCACCACGGAGCAGATTACGCCGAGCGGTGCCAGAGGCTAACGATGAATTTGATTATGCCGTTATGGGGGCAACAACGAGGATTTTGTTCTCGTTGGTTTGAGGAGAAGAGAGAAGTCCGAGGGCGTTTAAGAGCCGATCGGGGGCGGCGTTGAGGCGGCTATAGAGGCGATCAAGCAGGGTGTGTTTGTGGGGCGGAAGGTTTGCATCTCCGGGAACGGGGTCGAGGCGGGCGGCGCTCAAGGGTGGGTAGACGCGCTCGAACAGCTTCAAGAAGATGAGGC
>DASQCY010000259.1:0-5367 GCA_035634495.1 Allostellaceae bacterium | reverse complement strand
CCGGTCGACATCGAGCCCGACCGAACCCGCGACTTGATACACCACCTCGTCGGTGATCTGACCTTTGGTCGCCATCATGGCTGCATGGAAGTGCTCGTATTTGCCTTGTAAACGCGCGGCAAGTGCGGCATGGGCCGCAGTCACGGATGGGGCTCCGAGAACGGGCATCTCCTTGTAAATGAAACGCAGTTTACGATCCTCGTCGAGCAGCGCCTGCAGCGAAGGTTGCACCTGCTTGCAATATGGACAGCGGTAATCGAAGAACTCGACAATGGTGACGTCGCCCTGCGGATTGCCCCCCACCGGCGTCGCCGGGTCATCAAAGATCTCGTGGCGATGATCGCTGAGCGCTTGGTTCGTCTTGGCATCCTCGGCCGCCCGCAGCGCGTCAAGCAGGACGTCGGGATGCTGCATCATATAGTCGTGGATCATCGCCTCGATCGCCTTGCGCTGTTCGGGGGTAAACTCGGCGGCTGCGATCGAACGAAGGGGAACGGCGGCGAGAAGTGCGCAGGCCAGGGCCAAGGCCGCAAATGGCGCGCGGTAAGGCATGTCGACGGGTACTCCCGCAGGGAAAGGGTCAGGACGAGATCGTCGCAATCAATGGACGTTCGCGAGGCCGCCCCCCGAATCCTCGATATGCTCCGCTTCGAGATGGATATTCTCGGCACGGTTGTAGCCGGCGGAGTTTTTCGGCAAAAGGGCTTTGGCCCGGAGGGCCTGCTGCTGGGCGTCCTTCTTCTTTCCGCCGGCAAGCCCCTCCTCGGCCAGCGCCAAGGCGGCCATGCCGATCTGATTGTCGCGCCCATAGGCGGTCGCCAGCAAGTGCCAGCCCTCGGTTTCCTTGTCCTCGGTGCGCAGGGCATCGTTCAGAAAGGCAATCGCGCGCTTGTTCATCTTCGGATCATTCGATTCGATGTAAGTTTGCGCGAGCGAAATGCGCAACAACGGCGCGCCGGGGGCGAGCCGAACTGCCTCCTCGTAGGGCTGCACCGCATCTGCGATACGCCCGTTCTCAAACAGCATCTGCCCCTTGAGCTCACGAAAATACGGATCTTGCGGAAATTCTCGTATCAATCCGTCGATGGTCGGGAGCGCCTTGTCCAGCTGCGGGACTCGATAATAGGCGATCGCTCGTGCGTAGCGGGCGAGTACGGACTGGTCCTTCTCGGGATAAGCCGCAAGCGTCGACGAGGGCGGCGAGATGAAGGCATCGAGCTTGACCTTTACCCGCTTCAACAAGTCGATATTGGTCTGAGTATCCGGCACATCGGAGAAGCGCGAGTGCTCGACATGGTTGCGGACGTAGTCGATGCGCTGAGCGGTCAACGGATGCGTGCGCAGATAGGGGTCCTCCCGGATGCCGGAGAGCATTTCCTCCCCCTGCAAAATCTGGAAGAACTGAAGGAGCCCGCGAGCAGATTGCCCGCTGGCGTCGAGAAAGGTCATCGCCGCGTGATCGGCCGAGGCTTCCTGCGTGATCGAATATTGCATGAACGCGCGTTCCGCGACGCCTTCTGCGGGCAGCATGGCCGCGGCGCCCCCGCTGCCCTTCCCAGCCACCATCGCGGCAGCGCCGGCCACCATCGCGATGATCCCTTCAATACTGGCGTTGCGCATCGCGTCTTGAAAACGGGTCAGATGTCCGCCGGCGATATGCCCCGTCTCGTGCGCGAGCACACCGATCAGCTGGTTCGGTGTTTTGGCCCGCATGATGAGGCCGGTGTTGATGAATTCGTTCTGCCCGCCGGCGACGAAGGAATTGATCTGCTTGTCCTCGACGAGATAGACGTGGAGCGAACTCGGCTCGAGCCCTGCCGCCTTCCAGATCGGTGTCACCATCGTCCGAATGTCGGCCTCGATCTCGGTATCGCGGATAAAACTCTCCGCTGCTGCGGCGGCTTGGCCACAGGCGACACACGCTGCGAGAACGACTGCTGTAAGACCGCAAACCCGAGTGGCCACAAACGGTTCTTTCAATAACCAATCGGCGTCGCCATCCGTCCCCTCAGGCCCCCCGGGGGTAGCGGCAAGCGCGAACCATCCGCCAACCTCACTCAAAGAATAGAAATACGGCGAAGACGGGGCAAGCGTGTCGGGAGCAGTCCCTCTTGCCGATTCACCCTACGGCTGGATCAACCGCTGCCACCAGCCCCGGCGCGGGGTCGACGACTTCTCGGGCCCCGCCTCGACCGGATGCTCCGGCTCCGCTGGTGGAGCGCCAGCGGAAAATGCCGCTTTCGGAGTTCGCTCCGTATCGCCGGTGGAAAATAGCTCCTGCTCGGCGGGGTCCGCCGCCTCTGCTCCCGCCCTCGCTTCGACCGAATGATGACGCGGTACTGCCAAGTTGCCAATCTCCCCAGGCATCTCCGGTGGCGCCGCAAAGGGATCGGGCACCGACGGCCCGGTCTCGCGTATCGGCTCGATCTCTGCACCGTTGATCTCTCCGGCTGTGCTCGCAAGGCCCGCCATTGGCGTTGGCACGAGTTCCTCAATATCGGAAGCCGGCAAAATCTGGACGATATCGGACTGCGGGCGTGATTCCCCGAAAAGGGGTTCGAAATCGCTCTCGCGTCGCCCGCGGCGCCTCCCGCCGCGGCGGCCGCGCCGGCGCCGGCGCCCGTCCGCTTCATTCTCTTCCTCGCCGTTGCCGTCTTCGCCACTTGCTCGACCCTCCACCGGGGTGAGTTCGTCCGTCGCTGCTTCAGCCTCCTCGATCACCTCAGATCGCGCAGCAGAGGCGGGAACGGGCTCCTCATCGCGCCGCCGCCGTCGTCGGCGCCGGCGGCGGCTGCGAGCGCGCTCCTCTTCGCCCTCCTGCTCCCGCCGGTCGGATTCTGCGGCCTCTGCCTCTTGCTCGGCCGCGTCCCCTACCTCTGCCTCTGCCTCTTTCTCATCGAGATCGGGCGCCTGGGTCAGCGGGGTGGTCGGCGCAACCGCCGGCTCGGCCAGCTCATAGCCGCGCAGCCGTTCGAGCCGGAAGGCCGGCGGGATCAGTGCGTCGTCACGCGCCACCAACACTCGCAGACTGTAGCGCGTCTCGAGCTGCACCAGCGAATCACGCTTCTGGTTGAGGATGTAGAGTGCCACCGCGGTCGGTACGTAGACGCAGATCTCGGCTGAGCGCCGGCGCATGCCCTCCTCCTCGATCGAGCGCAGCACATAGAGCGCCGTCGATTCGGTCGATCGGATGAAGCCGGTACCGCCGCAATGCGGACATGGCTGCGTCGAGGTCTCGACCAGCGACGGACGCAACCGCTGGCGCGACATCTCGAGGAGACCGAAAGGGCTGATTCGGCCGACCTGAATGCGGGCACGATCGTTCTTCAGCGCCTCCTTCAGCCGCCGCTCGACCGCTGCCTGATTGCGGTTCTCCTCCATGTCGATAAAGTCGATCACAATAAGCCCCGCGAGATCGCGCAGGCGGAGCTGCCGGGCGATTTCTTCCGCAGCTTCAAGATTGGTCCGGACCGCCGTCTCCTCGATGTTGCGCTCGCGAGTTGATCGTCCCGAGTTGACGTCGATCGCAACTAGCGCCTCGGTCTGATTGATCACCACATAGCCGCCCGAGCGCAGCTGGACGATCGGCGAATGGATCGCGTCGATTTGGCTCTCGACTTGGAAGCGGTGAAACAGCCCGATCTGAGGATCCCGGTAGGGCTGGACTCGTCGCGCATGGCTCGGCATCAGCATCTTCATGAACGCCTTTGCTGTGCGGTAGCCTTCTTCGCCTTCGACCAGGACTTCGTCGATGTCACGCGCATAAAGATCCCGGATCGATCGTTTGATCAGGTTCCCCTCTTCGTAGATCAGGGCAGGTGCGGTGGACCGCAGCGTCAAATCACGGATCTCGTTCCACAGACGCAGCAGGTATTCATAGTCGCGCTTGATCTCGGCCTTCGAGCGCTCGGCGCCGGCGGTGCGCACGATCACCCCCATCCCCTCGGGAATGTCCAGCTCCTCGAGGACATCCTTCAACCTTCGGCGGTCGGTGATGCTGGTGATCTTGCGTGACACCCCGCCGCCGCGGGCCGTATTCGGCATCAGCACGCAATATCGCCCGGCCAGCGACAAATAGCTGGTCAGCGCTGCACCCTTGGTGCCGCGCTCCTCTTTTGAGACCTGGACGAGCATGATCTGCCGCCGCTTGATCACCTCCTGGATCTTGTAGTGCCGGAAGGTGCGCGAGCGCTGGCGCTCCGCCTCTTCGATCTCGTCGCCATCGATCGTCTCGAGGGTCTCGCTTTCCCCGTCCTCGCGGCCGCTGTCCGCAAGCAAGTCGACCGCCCCAGAGATCTCCGCGTCGGTCTCCGCGGTGATTTCGCTGGGCGTCTCATAGGCGAGGTGGTCCCAGGACGCGCTCGCCACAGCCGCCTCGTCGAGGCCAACTAGAGAGCTCTGGACCGCAACCACCCTGTGCGTGACGGGTTGAGACAACATGGCGGCTGGCTTCGATCCCACTGTATCCGGGCCCGGCGCGAGGTCGTCCCACGGCAGCCCCGTCAGGGCCGGAGCACGGCCCTCTTCCCCGGTCGCTGATGAAGAGTTCGGCAACACCGGATCCAGCCCGGGGCGGGGTTGCTCGGATGGTTCGATCTCGCTGGCTTCGTCCTCGCCGCTTTCCGGCAGCGCGTCGACCGCGACGGGCTCGGGCAAGGCCGCCGCCAGCGGCACCCCGGCTTCCTCCGGCACGGCTTCCCGGGTTTCGGCCTCGTCGCTGACCGGCTCGTCGTCGGTTGCCCCCCGGTCGCTTACCGGGATGCGATAATAGTCGGGGTGGATCTCGCTAAAGGCGAGGAAGCCGTGGCGATTGCCGCCGTAATCGACGAACGCGGCCTGCAGAGACGGCTCGACGCGGGTAACCTTTGCGAGATAGATATTGCCTTTTACCTGCTGCTTGGTGGACGTCTCGAAATCGAACTCTTCGAGACGGTTGCCGCTGAGCACCACCACCCGCGTCTCTTCCGGGTGAGTGGCATCGATGAGCATGCGCTTGGCCATTCGGGCATAACTCCGGAGCGCGTAACAGCGGCCGAGCGAAAATCGGCCGGCGGCGCGCTCCCGTGTGGGGCGAAGCCGGCGGCGCCGGAAATTATCCCATCGAGCAACGAATGGACATCGGCCATGGCGGATCTCGTCTGGGGGCCACGATCGGCTTCGGGTTCCTACAATCCGCGTCGCCTGGCGCTGCAACCCTGCGCGGCGGCAGACACGCTGCCGGTCATTCGCGCTTGCGTCACAATGCCCTACCGGGCGCGACGCCCAGTCGACGGACGGCGGTTTTTCGCACCCCACAATCTATAGAGGAAGGCGGCCCGCGACAACGGCTTCTTCCCGGTGCCGGCTGAGGCGTGCAGAGGGTCATCG
>DASQCY010000258.1:0-17289 GCA_035634495.1 Allostellaceae bacterium | reverse complement strand
CGACACCTCCGATGAGGCGTATCAGCGTCGATTTGCCCGCGCCGTTGCGCCCGAGCAGCGCGAGCTTTTCACCTTTCGCAACAGTGAACGATATGCCACTCAGAACGCGATGGACTCGACCCTCGGTTCGATAGTCCTTTGCAACATCGACCACGCTGATCATTCGATCACGACGTATTTACGGCTCTCGCGCATCAGCCATAAGCCGAACAGGGTCAAGATCGCGAGGACGAGGGTGGTATACGCAGGGTCGCCATAGGTCGTAATCGTCGTACCGAAAACCCCGGCGCGGATCATCTCGTATGACTGCGTATAGGGTTGACAAAGGGCCACGCTGCGCAGGGCGGGCGGCAGCCAATCTGCGAGATAAAAGAAGCCCGAAAAGATCATGTACATGTAAGAGAAAGGCATCCAAACCTGAGCCACCCAGTCCGTGCGCTCACACAGGGCGCCGATGATCAGGGCAGACGCAACTGCCCACCAGATCATGTAAAAATAGCCCAGGTAGAACATCGGCAAATCGCGTGGCACATCCACGGATCCGACGGCGTAGAACACCGCAAAGGATACCACCAGCGCCGTGAGGTTCGAGAAGATCTCCAACAGAGCACGCGCGAGAAAAATATCAAAGATGGCGACCCGTCGATGGTAGAGTAGCGGAACATTCGCACGAATGAACAACAATATGCGGCCACCGAGATGACGGAAAAGCAATAGGGGAAGATAACCGCTCCACAGAAAGGGCATGACCGCGAGGCCGTGTTCCTGCGAGCCTCTGATGGCCCGCCACATAAAGAGAACCGGTAACGCAAACACCAGCGGTTCAGCCACGATCCAGGCAAAACCGAGGCTCTCGCGGCCGAAGCGCGAATAAATCTCACGAATGAGCAGAGCGCCGACGACCCGCCATTGGATAACGAGCCCTTGCCAAAACGACGACACGTGTTCCGCCCGCTTCGCGGGGGCGGCTACGCCGCCGCGTGCTCGCGGGCGCTCATCACCAGCACCCAGGCAATGCCGTAGGCGAGCAGACAGCTAACGAGAACCATGCCGAAGGAGACGGCCCGTTTCGGATAGAGCGGGTAATCGGCGAGGTTCGGCTGCGCGAGGGTTTCGATATAGAGTTGCTGCCGCTGAGCTTCGAGGCGTGCCGCTTCAAGCGAGGTGAATGCCGATGCCAGTGCTTTTTCGGCGAGCTCGCGATCGAGCGCCAGGCGCTCGTATTCGGTCAACGTCGCGACGACCGAGTTGGTTTCGCCGGTCAGCTTCGCGCGCTCCTCCGCGATCAGCTTGTCGAGCGAGGCGATCCGCGTTTGAACCAACGGGATTTGCGGGCTGTTGGGCGAATTCTTGAGCAGCTCGCCGAGCTGCTGACGAGCTGTCGCCTGGGCCGCGTTCATTTGCCCGATGAGCTCCAAAACGCCGGTCGACGCCGATTTCGGATCGAGCATGTTTTGTCGCACGCGGTAGGCCGTGAGCTGGCTCTGGATCCGGGAAATTTGCTCCTGCGCACGGTCGACCTCGCGCCGGGCGGTGCCGAGCGTGTCTTTGCGCGCCCGTTCATTGAGCTCGTTGACCAGCTGCTCACTGTAGTTCAGCAATGCCCTCGCAATCGTCTGCGCGTCTTCCGGCCGGTAGGCCTTGACGCGCAACGCGGTCACCCCGGACGTGTGGTCGGTTTCGACCGACACAAAAAGATCATATCGTCGAAACAGCGCTTCGAAATCCGAGCGCATTAGAACGCCCGGAAACCGCGTGACGAAGTCGCCCTCGGGACGGCCGAAGACCACGCGCAGGTCATTTTGTTGCTCGAGCCTGCGAACCGCATCGCGCGACATGATGAAATCTTCGACCACGGCGGTGTCGTCGACCGCACGTGCCAGCCCGGTAGACTGGATCAGCGCACCGATCGAACTGGTCTGCACCTGTTTCGGGCTGCGCACGATGAATTTCGCTTCCGACAAATAGAGGTCCGAGGCGATCGCGAAAAAGTAGACGCCCGCGACGAGGGTGGGTAGGCCGACAATGGCCCAGAACCAGATGTTGAGGGATCGGAAAAGCTGACGGATCCGACCGGCGGCGCGGGGGTGGACTCCGACATCTGCGGCAACTGCGCGGGCGAACGACCGGACGCGATCAAGCTGCGAGGTTTCTGCCATTTTCGACGACCCGATAGAACGAGGAACTATACCGACCGGCGGATCTTGTCTAAAACGAGGCGCCGACCGCCGGAAAGCGCATCCGCGCGATCCAGTCTAGCCGGTCGCTCCCACAAATGGAACGGGAAGCGCGCGACATCCGGTCCTGGCGCCCGCCCACCGCGATGCTTCAGCGCAGCGACGCGTAAAGCGCCTCGACTCGTTCACGATAACGCTCGACGGAAAATTTGGCGGCTTGCAACCGACCACGGCGGGAGAGTTCGGCGCGCAGATCGGCGTCGTTGACGATTGTCGTTATTGCCCGCGCGATGTCGTCGGCGTCGTAGGGGTCGACGAGCAAGGTGGCGTCGCCTGCGATTTCCGGCAAAGAGGACTCGCGTGACGTCACGACGGGAGTACCTAACGTCATCGCCTCGAGCACCGGGAGTCCGAAGCCCTCGTACAGGGACGGAAAGACGACAGCGCGCGCACCGCGGATCAGGGTGATCAGGGTCGACGGTCTGACATACCGAAACCTCCGCACGCGCCGCTTGGGCCCTGTCGGTCCGGGCTCATTCTCGCGTAGCTCCTCGAGCAACATGGTCTCGGACTGGTTGTGCCAACCCTCGCCTGCGACAAGGACCAGCGGAAGATCCACACCCGATGCCATATAAGCTTCGATGAGGCGACCTACATTCTTCTTCGGCTCTAGAGCTCCGAAAAACAGAAGGTATTCATATATCTCTAGACCGAAAGAGCCTGCTAGTTGCTCGCCAATTACAGCTTCGGAGCGCTCTATATCTTCTTTAGGGAAAGAAACCGCCTGATACGTATTGGTAATCCTCTTCTCATCGACGCCGAGAAGCTCAATTATATCGTGCTTTGTATTCTCGGAAACAGTAACGATATGGTCAGCCTTGGCGGTGATTTTTTTGAGCAGGCGAAACATCCAGCGCTTGTTGTCGAGCGTCGTAAACGGCAGCCGGAGAGGGACAAGGTCGTGGATCGTGTAAACGTTGCAGGCCGATTTCGAGCGCAACGGGAGTTGATACGTGCAGTGAAATATATCGGGCCGCGGGTCGAAGGCGAGCTCGACAAACGCGTTTGTTAGGGAAAAATGCCTCCCCGCGTTGCCAAACAGATTACGCGTGACAAAAATATGATCGTGTACCGGCAGAGTGTCGTCAAAGTGACGAGTGATAACGACACCACTGAGGTCTACGGTGGTCGGTCTCACCGGCAGGTAATAGCGAACTTGATCGGCAATGGAGTTAAGGATCTCGACTGGCAGCCACTTCTTGATCGCGCGCTTCTCATCGAAAAAGGCGATCTCGCGCAACACCGGATTTCTAGAGGGCGCCTGCGGCGAACCGTAGACAACCCCGACGTTGTAGCCAAGATCGCGCGCGACTTGAGTGAGCATACGCGCATAGGTTGCTACTCCAGTCCCCTCTTCAAGCGCGAGATTGAGACCATCGAAAATGATGCGATCGGGCATTATGGTCCGGGTCGTTGTCGTATGTGGGCGAATTTGCCGATCGGCAAACGGCCATGATCGCTCGCGTTTCGCAAGCACCGAGCGGAGCGGCAGTTCATTCGCCGTCCGGATCGCCGGCATGTTGCGCCGCGGCGATATTTTCGTGGATGCAATCGCTCGATTGTCAAGCCTCGCGAGGTCGAGTGCCGCATCGCCCGCGGCCGGCGTCGTGTCGTCGTCCCGTGACCACTCGTCTTCGACTTGCGTTTTTGCGAGCCCGCACCGCCGATGATCGGGGATGCGGTCCTGCGCCGCTCCCAATACCGAACTTGCTCTGCCTAAGCTTATCGGCAGCCGTCACGCGAATCAGAGCTGTTCGAAAGTTTTGAGAAAGCGCTCGATCCGAACAAAATATTCGCTCCAAGTCGTCGGCTGGTACTGCGCGACGCGCCGGCGAATTTCTGCCGCCGTCCCGGTTCCGTCGGCAAACATGCAAACGTCGGTAAGCCAGCCCGCACGGTCCGTCGGATCGCGATATACCGCTAGGTTGTCGGCAATCTCCCGATGCGCGGGGAGGTCAGATGCAATGACGGGTGTTCCCACGGCGAGCGCTTCGATAATGGGCAGACCAAACCCTTCGGCGAAGGATGGCATCAGCAGGGCCTTCGCATGTACGATGAGCCGACGGAGTGCTGGGCTGGACAGGCCGCGCGCGAGGATTACCCGGCCATGGAGTGGCCGGCATTGTTCCAACGCGTGCAGCACCGACCGGGCACCCCAACCAGGCGATCCGACTATGACGAGTTTCGATGCGTGCTGACCCCGTTGAGCGACCAACTCGCGCCACACGTTCAGCAGCAGATGGTGGTTCTTGCGCGGCTCGATCGTTCCGCAGACGACAAAGTAATCGCATTCACAGAGCTCCTGATCCGGGCCGTCATTCTCGAGGAATACCGGCGCAACCGGAAACGGCACAGTTTCTACCGGGATCGTGGATCGGCCTCGCAAACAAAGCGCGTTCAGCACCGCTTCGCGCGCTGCCCCCGTCGACGCGATCAGCCCGGATGCATACCGTGCGGTACGATCAATGATCCGCCGGTGCCGGCGACGATCTTTGCTGGAAACCAATTCTGGACGTTCCAGCGGGATCACGTCGTGAAGCATGAACACCGATTTGACATCCGGTCGCTGTCGAAGCCAGGAAACAATCCTCGGAATCGCCAAACCAACCTGACCCACATTCACATAAATCGCGTTCTTGGGCACAGCCCTGACGACCGAGGCACCGAACGAAAAACCTGCCACCGAAAGAACGTTGAAGAATCTGGAGACTGGGCTGATAACTGGTCGGCCGTCTCCGCGCGACCTTTCGGTCTCTAGATCGTGCTTGCCGGAAAGCCGTTTCTTGATCCGCAGCAATACGCGATCTTCATTGGACTGGACGGTCTCCAACCATAGCTGCTCCAGGCGGTCAAGACCCTGGAGCACCCGTCGGCGACCGTAACGTCGCACACCCCAAGGCGTTGGAAGCGTACCCACGCAATCGCCCGGCCAGGTCTCGAAGAAGAAACGTGCGTAGCGGAGATCCACTCGGTCGATCCCGCGCGGCGTGACAGCCAAAGAACCCAACAGCAATCGAGCCACGTCGTAGGCGATCGGTGCCGACATTTACCTCCGATACGATCAGGTGTGAGATTTCCGTCCCCAACGGCCCGAATTATCATCTGTTTCGTCGATCTTAGCTAGCGCCTTCGACCGCGCGCTCTGGCAGGTTCCCTGCTCCTATGACAACGATGACCGGTCAAACTGTGGATAGAAACGCTTCGATCTGCTGAAAGTAGGTTTCGTCCGCTAAGGCCGATCGAGGTCGATCTCGCCCCCCTTGGACCCAGTGGGCCGGTGCTTCTGAAAGACGGCGGATCGCAGCAAGCCAGCCCAATCCGTCCACGGGATCCAGCCAGGTAACTGCTGATCCGCCGATCGCGCGAAGAGATGGAAGATCGGAGGCCAATACCGGGGTCCCGGCGGCGAGCGCCTCGGCGACCGGCAAGCCGTAGCCTTCTGCGAAGGAAGGCATCAGAACGGCGCGAGCGTTGTCGATGAGTCGCTTCAAGGATGGTGTCGACAGCCCCGAGGCTTCGATGACGTGGTCGCGGATCGCCGGACATCGCTCGAGCATGTCGACGATATTTTCATTTTCCCAGCCGCGCGCGCCAGCGACAATCAGCTTCGGTGTGGCGAACCCGGACAATCGCGCGAGTTCGCGCCAAAGGTTGAGGAGGAGCAAATGATTCTTGCGCGGTTCGATCGTCCCGCAGATGATGAAATATGGTCGTGCCGCGAGGCCCTCGTCGTGTTCTCGCGGCCGATGAAATGTCGGTGATGCGGGGAGCGCCTGAATTAGCAATGGCAGGGTCTTTCGGCCGAGCCGCTTAAGGTAGGCCAGTAAAGCGTCTGCGACCGCTGGCGTCGAGACGATGGCGCCGGCAGCGATCTTAGCGAAAACACTCAATCTCCGAGCATGACGCTTGACCGAAGCCGGGTGAAAGAACTCTGGATACTGGATCGGTAGAAGATCATGAATCATGAATACCGGCTTGACGTCAGGCCGTTCTTGCAACCAGCGAAAATAGCTCGGGCTCGATAACGGGTATTGGCTTACGTTCAAATAAACAGCATTAGCACCAATTGCGGCGATCCGGCCCCATGCGCCGAAGTGCAATATCGCCGCTTTCGCACCGACCCTGAGCACTTTGCCGAAGCGATAAAAGATTGCCGCGTTCTGCGGTCTTCGTGGCTGAGAGGGTGGCAGCGCCATCAGCGCGTCTCGTACTCGGCAGAATGCCCTATCTTCTTCCGATCGCTTGGTCTCGCCCCAATGGATTTGGACACCTTCGAATATTCGGCGGGCATCGGCGATTGGAATGGCGCGGGGGCCAAGCGGCGTAAATAACAGCGCTTTTCGATTTGGATCGTCGGCTGACAAGAAATGAGCCGCGAAGCTCGCATCGACCCGATCGACGCCGGCGGGCGTCTCGCGCCAGAACCCGAGCGATAAGTGACAAATATCCAAAACGATCTCACGATCGACGCCGATGAAACGACGATGCGTCATTTGATCCCGACAAAGAGCCGGGGGTGTGCGACCGGCTGTCCACCGATCACTTTCTCGGGTTGACGCGGCGAACGCAGCCTCACGGCAAGAGTGCCTCCAGTCGTCCAAACCGTTATGGTTAGGCCCGCATACCGACATAATCGGGCCTTCGCAACCTTCCACCCAGGAATACGAATGATATCGCGGGTGAACACGTCATGGGTGATACCTGTGGAGCGTCCGCTGGTAGGATGGTTGGCGCCGAAACTTCCGGTCGGGGTCATGCCGGACCACTTGACACTAATGGGGTTCGTCGGCGCCCTCATCTGCGGTCTCAGCTATGGCAGTTCGTGGTTATCGCCAGCTTTGTTGTGGGTTGCCAGCGCAGGGCTGGTAATAAACTGGTTCGGTGACTCGATGGACGGCACTTTGGCACGATTTCGAAATATCGAGCGTCCTCGATATGGCTTCTTTATCGACAACACGACAGATTTGCTTTCTCAGATATCTATATTTTTCGGGCTAGGAGCATCACCGTACATGCGTTTCGATATTGCTTGTCTTGGGTTAGCAGGATATTATATGGTTTCTTTCTTTAACCTTATCAAAGCCATGGATACCCGTGTTATAAAGATAGGCTTTTTTGGTGTTGGCCCGACTGAGATACGACTGGGCTTTATCGGTTACAATTTTTTCCTGCTGACAATCGGCCCTTTGTCGGTAAATACGCCATTTGGCCCGATGTCGCCGATTGACGGCATTGTTATCTTAACCATTGCCGTAGTGCTGATTTCCCTCATCGTGACGATTTGGTCTGAGGGGCGCCGCCTCGCGCAGGAAGAGGTGTCGTTTCACGCGGAGTAAGGCAGAGCCGAGGAGCGTTCCGCGCCTCGACGCGGGCGCCTCACGACCGTGAAGCAGCGGTTACGGCCGGCTCAGTTGTTTTCCGCAACAAGGGTTGCGCAAGCAGGTAATGCGGAAGATGAAATTTCTGCCCGAGAAACTCGTCGAGGCCAAATTCCAATCGACGCGGGTCTTCCGGGGATCGAGCTTGCGCGGTCCCAAATAGCGTATCCCAGATAGAAAAGGCTTGGCCAAAATTGGCATTTGCCTCGGCCTTCGCGCGCGAGTGATGCAGATGGTGGAACTCGGGCGTGACGATAAGCCTGCCGAAGATTGCGCCGAACCATGATGGCAACGCAATATTTGCGTGTGCGACTAGCTCCACCACAAACGAAACCCAGGTATAGGCAGCGATCTCGACCGGCGAGAAACCGATCGCCAGGACGACACCGCCGATCAAAGCACCGTTGAAGATCGCTTCGACAGGGTGATGTCTAAAGGTCGTGGTAACATCAACTTCCGAGTCAGAGTGGTGGACGGCATGGAAGCGCCAAAGGACGTCGACCCGGTGCAATAGCCGGTGCTGCGCATAGGCCAGTGCGTCCAGGCCGATTATCGCGACAACGAGCCGCATCGTGCTCGGTACACCGAACATGTCGAGTAGACTTTTCTGCTCTGATCGCGAAACAAAAGCCGCGGCAAACGCGGTCATGGTCGGCAGCACGAAAATGCCGTTGGAAAGGATGCAAAGGGATAGATTGCCGACCCAACGTCGCGAGGTCGAGCCGGACCGCGTCCGGAGCGGTCGAACCAGCTCGGTCGCGACTACGGTGGTGAACAACCCCAAAATTACCAGCGCCGGTATCAATCCCGGCTCGCTTCCCGGCTCTGGCAGCGGTATCGTGGGAGCAGCAGCCGACTTACCGGCGAGAAACGCCAACCCGGGAATTACAACAAGGACGCAAAACCGGTGCCGGGGCATGGCGCAGTCGTCACCAGCGTTCGCTTCGGCGGACCACGCCGAATTTGGCTAGAGCGAAGTTCTGCCGAACCAGTCCGGCTCCTTTCGGTTCGATCTGTCGCAGGACGTTCGACGCGCGTTCGAGGTTGCTAGGCGCGTCGGGTGCATGCCGGAAGTCTAACCAGGTTGACGAGAACGGATGCTTAAACAAATGAGTCCAAAGATAGTTTGCGGAATACCTTAACAAGACTTTGAAGAGCCCCTCCCCGACGAAGCGTCGTCCTGAAGAAAGGGCACGCAACGCGAGAGTGAATTTGACTACCCCTACCTTGCTCAAGCGGCGTGCCAACTCCGCGTCCTCACCATAAAAACGGAAATCGGGGTTGAAGCCTCCCGCGGTCTCGAGGGCGATCCTGGATACGATAAAGTTGCCTCCCTGCAGCACCGACCCGAATCCGGGTAGAAACCTGCTCAACAAATGGACGATGTACGCGCCCCGATAAAACCCTGCCGCGATGAGCCGCGCTCCCTTGGGGAGATCGTAGTGGATGTACGGTCCGCTCAGGGCGACCAGGTCTCGGTGCCCTGCGAATTCCGCCAGCGCGGTACGCAGCCAGCCCGCGGGAAGTATCGTGTCGGCGTCGATATTGGCTATGAACTTGCCTTTGGAAACAAAACACCCTGCCCTACGAGCCTGAACAAGTCCCCTTTGGGGCTCGTCGAGGACCTTGACATCGGGGATTGATGAGGCGATTTGGCGCGTGGCGTCGGTGCTACCGTTGTTCACGACGATGATTTCCGCCCGGCAGCGAGTGCGCGAGATTTCATCCATTATCGCAGCAAGGCACGACTCGATTAGAGCCTCCTCGTTGTACGCTGGCACCACAAAGCTTACCAACACATCCGACATCCTGGGGTCCCCGCAACCCGCCCAAAGTACGAATAGATTCAGCCAGTGGTCGTATTCATGGCACGCTCAACCATTCGAGATAGGATTTGAAGAAGTCAACTGACAGGCTCTGCGGCAAGGTGTAGAGCAAACCATCGATGAGGTCGAGACGCTTGTTAGCTACGACGTCGAGAACGCCGTAGGAGACCGGGATCCAAGACTTCACGACATCGAATGCCCTGGCGCATGACGCGGTTCTTCTCACTCCGGCGCGAGCGCATGAACCAGCGTACGGCGCAGCTGCTGTTCGATCTGCTCCGTCGTCCAGCCGAGCGCGATCAGTTCATCCCGCGGATGACGCGGCGCCGGATCGAGAGCCAACGAACGAAAATAGGCGCCAACCGCCTCGTCTATACGTCCCTGGATCTTCAGGGCATGCCCAAGCTGCAGATACGTGTCGGCAGAGTCGGGGTCGAGGTTGATCGATTTTCGATAGGCCGCCTCCGCCTCCGACACGTTTCCGGATTCCTTCAGGGCATGACCATATTGGACCCACATCTCGGGCGCATTTGGCATGTCGGCAAGCGCGCCCCGGTAATGCCGGGCGGCGAGTTTCCATTTCCGCGCTTCCTGGGCGCGTTCGGCTCGCAAGATCTTCGGACCGACCGCGTTACGAGCGCGGCCCGCGTGAAACCTTGGAGCCCAGTCGCGTCGGTAGCGACAGACACCGGTGAAGATCGGGCGGGCGATTTCGTGGGCGAGAAAGGAGCTCTGCCGAGGCGATTCGAGCGGCTGAGGGTGGACCCCGGCAGGGCCGAACCCGGCGGGGGCCCAGCTCTTCCACAGCGTTTGGTCAAGGCGATTGTTCGCGAGGACCTCCTCGCGCGTCGCTGGGGATAGCTCGGCGGCTTTCTTAGGCTGCCAGTTGACCCGCCTTTCCCACTCGGCGGCGGTGTTCCTTCGCCGCACAGCTGCCGGGAGACCAAGATCGCGAGAAATGGCGGCAATCAGCCGATCACAATCCGTGTAGGAGCCGACAAACCAAAATTGGGATAGCGCCCGATTCAGCGTTGCGTATTTCTGTTGGTCGGCTATCGCCATTAGCACCGGCCACGGGATCTCGAGCCAGCGCGCGAGAATACGGTGCGCGATAAAGTCGCGGGGCAGCGCCTTGAGATGGAGATCGAAGCTGTAAGTCCCCAAGCCCTTGGCCCGGTGAACCATCATTCGATGGTTATACAACGAGAGGTGCAGGCTGATCGGATCGCGGAGCAGAATAACGCGCCGGATCTCCCTGTCCGGAAAATATTTTTCGAGCGATCGGCCGAGATTGTGCCCGAAGACCGCACGGATGCGTGGTGCTTCGGGCAAACTGGCGGGATCGTATCGGCGCCCGGACAGCGCCTGAAGACGCGGCGCCTGGTGGGGTCCCCAGAACACCCCTGGCGGGCAGTGGTCGGCCAGGTGGTGTTGGATGGTCTGCCCCGCGGTCTTCGGGATGTGTAGGATGAAATAGACGGGAGAATTCGGGCCAGCTTGCATTTCAGATCGCCGTATGCAGGCACAAGTGGGGGTCCCTTCGGCCGCACGCACATTGCCAGATCGTGCGGGCGGGCCCGCCGATTACCCATTTGGCAAGACCTATCCGTCATGCGCCGCAGCTCGCGCGGGCGTTCCCGCCGGGCTCGCACATTTCGCGCCGCCGCGATTGACATCGGTGGCCGGCCACGCGGAACATCGACTCTCGCGCCCGTCAACGGGGAAAGTACACCGATGGATATGCAGGAGCAAACTGTCGTCGTCACCGGCGGCGCCTCGGGCATCGGCCAGGCCACCGCCTTTTTGCTGGCCCGGCAGGGCGCGCGAGTGCTCATCGGCGACATCGATGAGGCGGGTGGCCGAGCGATCGCAACGGATGGCATCGCTGAGCGTTTAGCGATCGACTATCTACCGCTCGATCTGACCGACAAGCCTTCGATCGATGATTTTGTCGCTGCCGTGCATCAACGGGTCACGCGCGTTGACGGCCTAGTGAACGGTGCAGGTTGGGATCAGATCCAGCCCTTTCTCGAAAACCCGCCGGAAATGTGGGACCGCGTCATCGCCATCAACCTGATGGGCGCGGTGCGGCTGACCCGCGGTCTGCTGCCGCCGATGGTCGCAGCAAGCGCGGGGAAGATAGTCAACATTTCGAGTGATGCCGGGCGGGTCGGCAGCATGGGCGAAACCGTTTATGCCGCGGCAAAAGGGGGGCTGATCGCGTTCACCAAATCACTCGCGCGCGAGCTCGCGCGTTACCGCATCAACGTCAATTGCGTTTGCCCCGGTCCAACCGACACGCCGCTCTTCCGACGCCAACCCGAGCGGATGAAGGAGGCCCTGACCCGGGCCATCCCGTTTCGCCGTATCGCCCAGCCGATCGAAATTGCACACGCGGTCATGTTCTTCTTGAGCGGGCGGGCGGACTACATTACCGGTCAGGTGTTGAGCGTCAGTGGCGGGCTGACGATGGCAGACTAATCCGGGACAAGAAGGAAAAAAAATGCAGAGCTATCAAGCGGCAGCATTCGCCACCCTGTTGACGATCGCATCTAGCGGGGCCGCGCTCGCTCAGGCGATGCCACCGATGCCGACCCATGACCCTGCGGCGATGGCAAACGTCCGCGAGAGCGAGCAATATACCGCGCTGTTGCGCAGCAATCCGGCCTTCCGCAAAAAGCGCGAGTCGATCGAGTGCGGTCCGATCACCGACCCACAATTGCGCCAAAGCTGCATCGCCTCGTTCGAGGCGTACGCCGCGCCTGCAAGGTGACAGCCCTATGGAGGAAATCGAAATGCCGAACCCCGCCCCCGGTTTTACCACCCGGCCCGACTATCGGGTCGACCTTGTGCCGGAGAGCCGCCACGTCAAAGTCGTTTTCGGCGGTATGACCATTGCCGACAGCAGCGCTGCGCTGCGTGTCGAGGAGACCGGTCACGGACCGGTGCATTATCTCCCGGAGAAGGATGTCCGGCTCGATCTGATGCGCCCGACCGAGCATCACACTCGGTGCCCGTACAAGGGCGAAGCCTCCTACTGGACGATCGAGGTTCCGGCCGGTGAGGGCTCGGTGCGAAGCTCGGAGAACGCCGTGTGGGCGTACCCGACACCCTATGACGAAGTATCGGGGCTCGCCGGGTACTACGCCTTCTATACCACCCGGGTCGACTCGATCATGCTGGCTTGAGCGCGCCGCCACATGCACCTGACGCAAAATTGGGAAGTCCGCAAGCCGAGTACCTCCTCACGCGGCGGGATCATCGCGGCCCAGAACGGGACTGCGGCGCAGGTCGGCGCTGACGTGCTGGCTGCGGGCGGCACCGCAGTGGATGCCGTCGTCGCCAGCGCCCTCGCGCTGGCTGTCATCGAGCCGTGGAGTAGCGGCCTCGGTGGGATCGGGCATCTCGTGGTGCACCAGGCCGGTGCCGATCGTGCCGAGAGCGTCGATTTCGGCCCGATCTCACCGGGTGGGCTCGATCGAGCAGCCTATCCGCTGACCGACGAAATACGGACAGAGCTGTTCACCTGGTCGCAAGGCGTTGTCGGCGACCGCAATATCCGCGGACCTCTCTCGTTCGTGATCCCGAGCGCGGTGCGCGGTTACGCTCTGGCGGTCGAGCGGTTTGGCCGCTTGCCGTGGCGTGAACTCGTCGCTCCGGCGACCGCGCTTGCCCGCTTGGGCTTGCCGGTCGACTGGTTCACGACGCTAAAGGTCGCAAATGCTGCCGCCGACCTGCGGCGGTACGAGGAGAGCCGCCGCGTCTGGCTGCCGGATGGTCTGCCGCCGGTCTGCCCATCCGACGGTGATATTCCGCGCCTGCCCCTCGGCCGTTTAGCCGAGACTTTCGAACGGCTTGCCAAGGCGGGGCCGGACGACTTCTATAATGGCGAGATCGCCTACTCGATTGCCGCCGATACTCGGGCTGCGGGCGGTTTCCTCTCGGCCGACGATCTCGCCCGTTGCCGGGCGAGAATTGTCCCTGCCGTGGAGATCCCCTATCGCGGCGTGGTTCTTCAAACCACTCCCGGCATGACCGCGGGCCCGACCTTCGCGGAGGTTGTCGGCCGGCTTGACAAAGAACGGTTTTTCCGCATCCCCGATGCCGCGTATTTCGCAGCGCTGGCAGAAGCCTTGCGAGACGCCTACGGCAAGCGGCTCGACGCCATGGGTGACACGGAAGCTGGTCAGGCGACCTCGACGACACACGTTACTGCGGTCGATCGGCAGGGCTGCATCGCCGCCCTGACGACCACTTTGCTGTCGATTTTCGGCAGCCATTATGTGTTGCCCGGGACCGGTATCCTGATGAACAACGGGGTGATGTGGTTCGACCCACGGCCGGGGCGGCCGAACTCGATCGCCCCGGGCAAGCGCGCGTTGACCAACATGTGCCCAGTCGTGGTCGCGCGTGACGGCCGGCCGTGGTTCGGGGTTGGCGCCTCCGGCGGGCGGCGTATCCTCGGGGCGGTGTTGCAGATGGCGAGCTTTATCGTCGATTTCGGCATGGATGCCGAGGCGGCGGCACACCACCCACGGATCGACGTCAGCGGCAGCGATCGCATCGGTATCGACCGCCGCCTCTCGGCGGCGATCATCGAACGACTGTCGCGCCTGCCAGGGGCGGCACTGGTCGAGCACACGGTGCATCCGGACCGCTTTGCTCGCCCGAACCTCGTGCTGCGCGGCGAAGATCGCCTCAATCACGGCATCTCCGACGTGATGTCGCCATGGTCGGCGGCCGTGGCGGAGCTCGAGCGGGGGTGAGGGCCTCCACACTTTTCGCGCTGCTGCTGGTACCCGCGACGCTCTCGGCCCGCGACATCCAAGCACCCGGGCTCACGGCAAAATGGACGACGAGCGATCCGCCGATAAATCTCGTCCATATCGACTATGGCGAGATCAACTGGCACGGCGAGGCGGTCGGCTATCACCACCGGCCGAACGGGGTGGATCCGCCTGGAGCTCGCGTGCTGCGAATCGTGCAGCCACCGGATGCGAGCGGCGTCTACCGGGCGCGGGTGGCACTCCGCGATCCGCCAACCGGCGCGTGGATCGATAAGAAGGCACCGTCTACCTTTTTCCCGGATGCGATGTCCGACGACGAGGTCATCGAGGCGGTCCTCGCCGCTTTCCAGACGGGCCATCGGCGCGGCGATGGCCAGTTCATCGGCGCCTCGGGGCGCGGCTTTGCGATCGAGGGATGGTACCAGAACGGGCGCATCAGCGCCGCCTACCCGCTGCGCGGCCCTTGATGCCGGGTCTGATCACGGTTCGCCGGCATCCGGCGGGGTTTTTCGAAGGGCGCGCGCAACCCGGCAGCGGCCGCCGCGGCGAGATCATGGCGACCTTTCTGCAAAGCGACATTCAGGGCGACCTCGAGACCGCGCGGATGCTCCTCGCGGAGACCGCGGCGGCCGAGCGCGGCGAGCGCCCGCAGCCAGGCGGGGTCGGCAATGCCTTTTCGATCACGATCTCACCCGACGGCGCGGTGATCCGAAACGCCGTCGTCGGAGGTGCCGTACCCGAGCGTTACAGCTTGGCCGAGTTGCGCGACGCGCTCGAGACCTGGATCGCTGCGATCGACAGCGTGCGCACGGGCGATGTCTGACCTCGTCGCGTTTCCCTGGTCGACGGGAATATACAACGAAAAACGCGATCTTTGGCGGTCCCGCGACCCATTCTGTGCCCACAAGTGATTGATACTGAGAAATAATAGAGTGCAAATCCCTACCTGGCCGAACAGGGAAATAAATCCGAAGAACAGGGAGATTAAATCGACAATCAGGGAATTAAATCGCCCGAACATGGAACGCGCGACAGGTCAGATTAGAGCAGCAGCGGCGGCTGGCTGGGGTTGACTCGGCTGGAGCGGATACCGCGAAATCGCGCATACTGTCCGTCATGACCGACGCCTCCCCTGACCGGGTCAAAGTAAGCAACGCGGTCGTGCGCCCGCGCGACGCCGCCTCTCTGATCCTGTTGCGTGGCGCCGGCGACGACCTCGAGGTCCTGGCCGGCCGCCGCCCGCTCCATGTCAAGTTCATGCCCGGGGTCTACGTCTTCCCCGGTGGCGCTATCGATCCGTCGGACCGCATTGCCTGGAGCGTTGAGGCCCGAACCGAAACCTTGGGGCCGAAGCTCGCGCGTTCTGCCCGCGCGGCGCTGCGCGAGACCTGGGAGGAAGCCGGAGTGCTGATCGGCCGCACCGCCGGCTCGCTGCCGCCGGCATCGGCGGCATTGCCCATCGAGCATGCCTATCGAGAGCGGGGTCTCGTTGCGGCGATGGATGTGCTGACCTATGTCGGCCGGGCGATCACGCCGTCCCATTCCCCCCGCCGCTTTAACACCCGGTTCTTTCTCGGCGACGGCGGGAGTGTCTTCGGTGAGCCGGCGGCGAGCGAGGAGCTCGAAGACGTCCGTTGGCACCCGATCGGTCGCGAGGCGCACGCATCGTTTCGCGACGTGACGCGGTTCATGCTGGCGCGAGCGATCGCGCTGCGCGGCGGCACCGCGAGCGCCGCCGCTCCGCTCTTCTACTGGGCCAAGAACGCCCGCCGGATCGGCGTCTGCCGCGAAGCCGCGAGGCCGGCCTGATTGACCAGACGAATCGATGCGCCCCGGCGCGGCTCATCAGTGGTAGTCCTGCAAGTCGAAGTTGCGGATTTCGCCCTGTCGGAAAGCAAAACAATCTGTCCGAGTGTAGCGACCCTCGCCGATCAATAGGGTGGCGGAGGGAGCGCCGGCGAGGAATCTGGGCTAGTAGGTGGCTTCCGGTTGCCGCGCGATGATGGCGTTCGCTTCTCGGATCGCGCGGCCTTCGTCGCCGGTTCGTTCCAGGCATTCGTTTGCGACCTTCGCCCAAAGCTCCTTCAGCGCCCACGTTGTCGCCTTGTGCGTATGCCTTTCGGCGTCGTTCGGAGTCCACGGCATTTCACAAGCCTCCCAATAATGACTGGCATTTCGGAGAGTACATCGTGCGCGGACGCCGCCGCGTCCGGCAGCTCCGGCCGCAAAAAAGTCATGGGGCTCGAAGCATTGAGCAAGCGATTGCTCGCTTTTGGCTCAAGACGGTACACCGGCCGCTTTGACTTTTCGAGTTAGCCTGCGTCGCCACGGAAGACCGCCTCGATGTTGTTACCATCTGGATCGAGCACGAAGGCGGCGAAGTAATTCGGCCTGCGCAGGCCGGGCGCCCCGTTTTCGGTCCCGCCTGCCTTGAGGGCGGCGGCGTGGAATGCATCGACCTCAGTCCTACTTTTGGCTGCAAAGGCTATATGCTGTTCGACAGAGTGTGGGTGGTATCGATCGATCCAGAAGACAGGATAGTCGAAACCGTAGCCAACGCCGTCGGTCCCCACCTTATCGGGCATCTGCATCACGCGGCGCATGCCAAGCGCCTCTAAGGCCGCGTCATAGAAGGTCGCGGAACGGCTGACGTCCGCGACCCCAATGCCGGTGTGGTCAATCATCTTTGGCCCTCCTAAGTCTCTGAAGTCTGCGGTTTAATCGATTCCTGCACCGAAACCAGAGCGGAGCTGTCAAAAGCGCCGTCCCGTACAGATTAGCTTTTTTCCAGAAGCTTCGTCCGTCCGCGCGACGCCACCTCTCTGATTCTGTTGCGCGGCGCGGGCGAAGACCTCGAGGTCCTGGCTGGCCGCGCCCGCGTTATGCGGGTTCATGCCCGGAGTTTACGTCTTCGCTTGGGGGCGCCATCGACCTGCCGGACCGCATCGCCTGGAGCGTCGAGGCCGGAACCGAAACCTTGCGGCCCAAGCTCGCGCGCTCTGCCCGCGCGGCGCTTCGCGAGACCTGGGAGGAAGCTGGCGTCCTGATCGGCCGCACCGGT
>DASQCY010000257.1:0-2293 GCA_035634495.1 Allostellaceae bacterium | reverse complement strand
CTGAAGTAGCGCAGATGGGCGAGCGGCTACAGGAGGCCCTCGCCGCCGGTGCGATCGGCCTGTCGAGCGGGCTCGCCTATGTCCCGGCATCCCATGCGCCGGCCGCCGAGATCGAGGCGTTGGCGGCATTGCTGCGCCCGGCCGGGGCACTCTACACGACCCATATGCGCAACGAGGGCGATGCCGTCATCGCCAGCCTCGAAGAGAGCTTCGCCGCCGGTCGCGCGGCCGGTGTGCCGGTGGTCATTTCGCACCACAAGACGATCGGCCGGGAAAATTTCGGGCGTACCGTGGAGACCCTGCCGCTGCTCGCCGCGGCGATCGCGCGGCAAGAGGTCGGGCTCGACGCCTATCCCTATATCGCCTCGTCAACCGTGCTGAGCGCTGCGCAAGCCGCGCGGGCGCTCAAGGTCCTAGTCACCTGGTCGAAGAGCGCCCCCGAGGAGGCCGGCCGCGAGCTCTCTGCGATCGCCGCAGATTGGGGAGTCAGCGAGCAGGAGGTGGCCGATCGGCTGCAGCCGGCGGGTGCCGTCTATTGGATGATGGATGAGGCCGATGTCCAGCGCGTGTTGCAGTTTCCGTACACGATGATCGGCTCCGACGGGCTGCCGCACGACACCCACCCGCACCCACGGTTGTGGGGAGCCTTCCCACGCGTCCTCGGCTATTACAGCCGCGAGCTCGGCCTTTTCAGTCTCGAAGAAGCGGTGCGCCGGATGACCGGCCTATCCGCTTATCGGTTCGGTCTCGCCGGCCGCGGCGTCCTCGCCGTGGGCGCCTATGCCGATGTGACCGTCTTCGACCCGGAGACCGTTGCCGACCTGGCAACCTTCGAGAGGCCGGCGGTCCCCGCCGCCGGCATCGAGCATGTCTTTGTCAACGGCCGCCTGGTGTGGACCGAAGGCAAGCCTACCGGCGAACGTCCGGGCCGCGCGTTGCGCCGGCAACAGCTGCAGGCCGAGGCGCGCGGTTTTCCCGGTTCTGCGGGAAAAACCGGGTAAAAAATTCTTTTCGGATGTGAAATTCATGATGAAACTCTTTCAGTTCAAATGCTTACGAAGCGATTGTCGGCCGAATAACCGGGAATTTTGCGGCTGTGGAACCGGGAACCGAAAGGCATAACCGGGAAATAACCGGGATTTGACCTTCCCCGTCGGAAATGCCTGCGGCGCCGTATGGTTCAGCGTATGATAGCCAACGATCTTGACGCCGAGATGGCAAGGGTAAGGTCATGGGCCCCCATGTGGCCCCGACTCGACGGCCTTATCCGATCGAACCGGAGATGAGGGCCGCGTAGCGTCACGGGAAAACATCGAGGGTGAGGGGAGGGAAGCTCGATGCCGCTCATGCAAAGCCGGCGCCGTTTTCTGACCACCCTGTCTATGGCCGGGGCTGCGGGCTTTCTGCGCACTCCCCCGGCGCTCGCCGGCGAAGGCCCTCTCGAAACGACCACCGTCCGGCTGGTCAACGACCGCAGCATCTGCATCGCGCCGGAATATGTGGCTGATGAGCTGCTGCGGGCGGAAGGCTTCACCGATATCCGCTATGTCGAGGCCCCGGGGGGCCAGCAAGTGGACGCGTTGGTGCGGGGCGAACTCGATTTCTGCAATTTTCTGGGGGCATTTATCCCGGTGATCGAGGCCGGCTCTCCGATCGTGGTGCTAGCGGGCATCAATATCGGCTGCTTGGAATTTTTCGCCAGGGAGGGCATTCGCCATATTGCCGACCTGAAGGGCAGGACGATTGGCCTCAGGGCAGCCCCCGTCGAATTGCTGAAGTTGATGGCGGCGGAGGTCGGGCTCGACCCCGTCAAGGACATTCGGTGGGTGGCCGCCAGCGATGGCGGGGCCGATCCCCTCGAATTGTTCGTCCAGGGAAAGATCGAGGCCTTCCTCGGGTTTCCGCCGGAGCCTCAAGAGCTGCGCGCCCGTCGCGCCGGCCATGTCATCCTCAACACGACAACCGACCGCCCCTGGTCGCAGTACTTCTGCTGCATGCTGGCGAGCAGTCGGGATTACGTCCGCAAGTACCCGGTCGCGACCAAGCGCGTGTTGCGCGCCGTTCTCAAGGCGGCCGATCTCTGCGCCGCCGAGCCGGACCGCGTGGCGCGGCGGATCGTCAGCGGTGGCTTCGCCGAAAACTACGACTACGTGTCGGAGACCTTGCGCGACATCCCTTACGAAAAGTGGCGCGAATATGACCCCGAAGACACGATGCGGTTTTATGCGCTCCGCCTGCACGAGGCCGGTCTGATCAAGTCCAGCCCGCAGAAGATTATCGCCGACGGCACTGA
>DASQCY010000256.1:0-12092 GCA_035634495.1 Allostellaceae bacterium | reverse complement strand
GAAGCCGGCATTCCAGCCCGCCGGTCGAGCAGCCTCGGTCCGGCGACGGACGGGACTTTGCTGAAAGCGGATGGTGGTTTGCCTTAGCAAGGGCCCAGATTCAATGAGCACGGGGATCGTGTTAGGTTTCCCGTTCCGGTGCGATCACAGGGGGCGGGCATGCGAGCGCTTGCAGGAGTGCACCTAACCGATTGGCGTGACCAGGTTTTCGCGGTGCTGAAGGCTGCGGAAATCCTTCAAGTCGGTTACGTGCCCGACGCCGGGCATGCCCGGCTGATAGAGCTTTGCCGCGATGATCCGGACATGCGAGCCGTCCCCCTGACGACCGAGGAGGAAGGGGTAGCGCTCGCCGCCGGCGCTTGGCTCGGCGGTCAGCGCGCCGCGCTGCTGATGCAGTCGAGCGGGGTCGGCAATTGCATCAACATCCTGTCGTTGACCAAGACCTGCCGTTTCCCGTTGCTGATGCTGGTGGCGATGCGCGGCGAATGGGCCGAGTTCAATCCTTGGCAGGTGCCGATGGGCTCAAAGACACAGGCGGCGCTCGAATTGTGCGACGTGCTGGTCTATCGCGTCGAACGGCCCGAGGAGGCCGCCGAGACCGTCACCGCGGCGCTCGATATCGCCTACAACGGCGACCTCGCGACGGCGGTTCTGCTGGCACAAAGACTGATCGGCGCGAAACGGTGGGTGAAATGATCGCGAACGACCCCAATCTCGATCGGCGCCTCGATCGGCGTTCTGCGACGCGCATCTTGCTCGAAAACCGTGGCGATCTGCTGCTCATCACCGGGCTCGGCTCCACCACATGGGATGCCGCTGCTGTCGGCGATGACGACCGGAACTTCTATCTCTGGGGTGCGATGGGTGCGGCGGCAATGATCGGGCTCGGGCTGGCGATCGCCCAGCCCGACCGGCGCGTCCTCGTCGTCACCGGGGACGGCGAGATGCTGATGGGGCTCGGCGCGCTCGCGACAATCGGCGTGCAGCGCCCGCCGAACTTGGCGCTTGCGGTGTTCGATAACGGCCATTACGGGGAGACCGGGATGCAGGCGAGCCACACTGCGGAGAGTGTCGAGCTGGTCGCGGTCGCCCGTGCTTGCGGCTTCAGGGAGACTTTCGACATCATCGACGAGATCGGACTGCGGGACTTCGCCGCGCGGCTAAACAATGCGGCGACAACGTTGTTTGCCCGGATCGCGATCCGCACCGACGAGCCCCCGCGGGTGCTACCGCCGCGCGACGGCGTACTGCTGAAAACCCGCTTCCGCCGGGCAATCGGTGCGGAGTAGAGGCGCCGACCCCATCTATATGTTGTTTTGAGGCATCCAAGTACAAAGCATGGCGTGCCAGGTATAATCGAAACTTTTGCCCTTCAAAACCGAGTGTAACCCAGTCTGAAAACCGCGACTCTTGAAATTATCAACGGTATAAATTTGCAAACACTCCGGACGATTTACCATAACAGAGGCAGATTAATCCTGTCTATCAGACCGCATGGCGTCCCTAGACCATCGTGCTCGGCCTGCGTCCAGTGATCCGCAAGTGGACGAGGTCGTCCAGGTCGAGCCGCACAGGTAGAGCGTAACTAGTCTATAACGCCCGTATTCCGGACCGAGTTGGCGGAACTGGGGCAGCGTGATGCGACCCTCCGCGTAGTCCAGTATCAGCGGCGCGGTGACCGCCTGGGGCCGCGTCAATGCCTTGACGGTCGGTGATTTCGCGCTCTCGCCGGAGGAGTTCACAGCGGCCGGTGTATAGACGTAGGTAGTGCTGACAGCGGTCACTGCGTAGGTGTAGGTAGTGCCAGGTGAGAGTCCGTCGTCGGTGTAGGAAGTAGAGGCGCTGGATCCCACTTCGGTGCCGTTGCGATAGACATTGTATTGAGGAGCACCCGTGCTCGCATTCCAGGCGAGGGTCACAGAGCCGGTGGTCGTGCTTGATACGGTCAGACCGGTCGGCGGGGCTGGAATTGCGGCGCTTCTGGTATCCGGGGTAGTTGCGGTCGCCGCGCTCGGCTGAGGGCTATCGCCCGCGGCATTCGCTGGGACGATACCCGCAAGTGCCGAAATGCAGGACGCCAGTGCGCCGCAACGCCAAACGCGTCTCGTCGCCCGAATAAAGCGCATTCCAATCTCCCTACTCCAATTCACCCGACATTCGCCAGAGCGGCGGCCGGCTCGTGACCAGGATCGCTCTCTTGAGCGGTTTGAGCAACGGGGAATAGCGCTTTTCGTCGCCCGATGTCGCATCGGATTCGGCTTTAGCCACCGGCCGCCTACGTATGCGTCACGGATGCGGCGCGAGAATGCGAGGCCGCCATTCTTGACGCGGCGGTGACGGACAGACGAAAGTTGCTCCCGGACCAAGGCTATTCAAACAAGGAACCCCCATCGTGAGCATCGGAACCATGCCGCTCTCTCGCTTTACCGTTCTCGACCTGTGTCATGCCCGCGCCGGCCCGACCGCGGTCCGCCAGCTCGCGGATTGGGGCGCCAACGTGATCAAGATCGAGCCGCCGGGCGAATCGAGAGGCGATGTGACCGGCTCGCGGCGCGACGGCTTCGATTTCCAGAATCTGCACCGCAACAAGCGCAGCTTGACGCTCAACCTGAAGAGCGAGGACGGCAAGGCGATTTTCTTCAAATTGGCGGAGAAGGCCGACGTCATCGTCGAGAATTTTCGCTCGGAGGTGAAATACCGGCTCGGCGTCGATTACGAGTCGGTCAAGAAGGTCAATCCGCGCATCGTCTATGGCAGCATTTCGGGTTTCGGCCAGACCGGGCCGTATTCCAAGCGGCCCGGGGTCGACCAGATCGCGCAGGGCATGGGCGGGCTGATGTCGATCACCGGCCTGCCCGGCCAAGGGCCGGTTCGGGTCGGCATCCCGATCGACGATCTGTGCGCGGGCCTCTTGCTCGCCCAAGCGATGCTGATGGCGCTGATCGAGCGCGAAACGAGCGGCGTCGGGCAATGGGTTCACACCTCGCTGCTCGAAGCGCAGATCTTCATGCTCGATTTCCAGGCCTCGCGCTGGCTGATCGCCGGTGAGGTCGCCAAGCAGGCCGGCAATGACCATCCGACCGGCATCCCGACCGGGCTGTTCCCGACCTCGGACGGGCAGATCAACATTGCCGCTTCGGGTGACCACATGTTTCGCCGCTTCTGCGAGGCGGCCGACGCGATGGCATTGCTTGACGATCCGGATTACGCGACCGGGGTGCAACGGTCGAAGAACCGCAAGGTGCTCAACGAACGCATCGCCGAGATCACCAAAAAGCGTCCCGCCGCTTATTGGGTCGAATTGATGAACGAGGTCGGGGTGCCGTGCGGGCCAGTCTACACGATCGACCAGACCTTCGCCGATCCCCAGGTGCAGCATTTGGAAATGGCGCGTCCGGTCGACCATCCGAAGCTCGGTCCGATCAAGGTGGTCGGCCAGGCGATCAACATGACCCGCACATCCGAGCCGGAAAAGCTGCGCCCGACGCCCGAGCTCGGCCAGCACTCAGGCGAGGTATTGCACGAGCTCGGCTACAACGAGGCCGCGATCGCCGATCTGCGCGCTCGCGCCGTCGTGTGACACGAGCACCCGGCAACAGGCAAGGAGCTAGAAACATGCTCGATCAGCCGCTGGCGACCAGCAAGATGATCGCCGAGAAGGACGGGGCGATCGGCCGTCTGATCTTCAACAACCCGGCACGCCACAATGCTGTGTCGCTCGAGATGTGGGAGGCCGTGACCCAGATCATGGACGATTTCGAGCAGGACGATGCGGTTCGAGTGATCGTCGTCAGCGGTGCCGGCGGCAGGGCCTTCGTTTCCGGCGCCGACATCTCCGAGTTCAAAGAGAAGCGCGCCTCGGAGGAAGCGGTCGCCGCCTATGGCAAGATCTCCGAAGGAGCCCGCCGCCGCATCCAGGACACCCCCAAGCCGACAATCGCGATGATCTCCGGCTATTGCATCGGCGGGGGCGTCGGCACCGCGCTGGCGTGCGACCTGCGGATCGCCGCCGAAGGCTCCCGCTTTGGGATTCCGGCGGCCAAGCTCGGGCTCGGCTATGCCTATGATGGCATCAAGAAGCTAATCGATCTTGTCGGGCCGGCCTGTGCCCGTGAGATCTTCTACACAGCCCGCCAGTTCAGTGCCGAGGAAGCGTTGCGCATGGGCCTGATCAACCAGGTCGTGCCAGCCGAGCAGCTCGAAAGCTATGTCAAAGATTATTGCGAGATGATTTCCGCGAACGCGCCGCTAACCGTGCGTTCGGTCAAGGTCATCGTTCGCGAGGCAATGAAGGACGCGGGCGAACGGGATCTGGCATTGTGCAAGCGCCTCGTGGACGAGTGCTTTGCCAGTGAGGACTATATTGAAGGTCGCAACGCCTTCATGGAAAAACGGAAGCCGGTGTTCAAAGGGTGGTGAGCCCGTGAAGCTCCCCGCCCACAACCGCTACGACTACGTGCCGATCCACAAGCGACCGCAATACGAGTGGCCCGAGGGCGCTCGGCTCGCCGTCACCTTTTGCAGCAACATCGAATATTTCGCCTTTGGCGTGGGTCTCGGCGTCGACCCGTCGGGGGCACCCGCTCCCCAAAGTCACCGCAACTATGCGTGGCGCGACTACGGCAACCGCGTCGGCCTCTGGTATTACCTCGATCTGCTCGACGAATTCGGCCTGCCGGGAGCGCACAATGTCAACTCGGCGGTGCTCGAAGCCTGTCCGGACATCGTCGAGCGGCTGAACGGGCGGGGCGACGAGTATGTCGGTCACGGCCGGACGAATGCCGAGCGGCAAGACGTGCTGTGGGAGGATGACGAGGCGCGGTTGATCGCAGAATGCACCGAAGCCGTCTCACGCCTTTCCGGCCGGCGGCCGGAAGGCTGGCTTGGCCCAGGTCTCGCGGAGAGCGGGGTGACCCCCGACCTCTTGAAGGAGGCCGGCTATCGCTATGTGATGGATTGGGCGATCGACGATCAACCGATCTGGATGCGCACCCGCGCCGGGCCGCTCCTCTCGGTGCCTTATCCTGCCGAGCTCAACGATCTGCCGGCGCTTATCAACCGCCGTCACACTGGCCGCCAATTCGCCGAGATGATCGTCGACCAGTTCGACGAGATGCTGGAGCAGTCGCGCAAATACCCGCTGGTCCTTGCCGTCGCAGTGCATCCCTTCATCATCGGCCAGCCGCACCGGCTGCGTGCCTTCCGCGACGCAGTGCGCCACATCATGCAGCACCGCGACGTGCTGTGGATCACGACACCCGGCGAGATCGCGCGCTATTGCGTCGGCCTGCCGAAGGGAACGGTTCCCGGGTCGCATTAGCGCCCGCCCGTGCCTCTGCCGGCTCGCCTTCGGGTCTACTTGATCTGACCCTGGCTCAGCCCGTCTGAACAGGAGCAACGGGCACCGGCGCGGAGCGAGCTCGAGCGAAGCGAGGCTGGCGCGACAAAGGAGCATCCTCCGGCCGGGGTGGCGCATTGGGCCGTGCGTTATTTCCGGGCCAGTCGCTGCTGCCGTTCGTCCCAAAGTTCGACGCCGGGCCATTAAACATGCCGCCGCCGGTCGTGGCATCACCACCCATCCCGCCGGTGGTGGCACCACCACTCATCCCTCCGGTCGTGCCACCACCAGCCATTCCGCCGGTCGTGGCATCACCACCCATGCCGCCGATCGTGGAGCCTCCACCCGGCCCGCCGCCCTTGCCCGCGATAAGCACGACGGCGGCGCCGACACCGGCCAGATCGATCGCGAAGGGACGGGATAAAGGACCCCGCCGAATGCAACTCGGCGGCAGCCGGCACGTCAATCCAAATCGGCACAGTCGCGATCAGCGCAAGGACCGGAACGAACTTGTGCATATGACCCTCTTATGGTTGTCTCTCACATAAACAGGGTTAACCCCGCTGGAAGGTATAGGCAGACTTCGACCTACGCCATGATTAAAGGATCCTTCCACATTGAGGATGCGCCCTGGGAGTGGCTCAGTGCGATGCGCGGAACACGAGGCGGCAAAACTCGATCGCCCGGTTTGCTCTTGAGTCCCACGTCTCCATCGAACGCTGAAGCGGATCGCTGATGGATCGTCGGGGTAGATGGCGTACCGTGAGTACAATCTTCATTAGCTATCGAAGAGAGAACACGGCTGGAGAGGCTAGGGCCTTGTTCAATGATCTCGTAGCGCGGCTAGGAAAGAATTCCGTCTTCTTGGATGTGGACAATATCGCTCTGGGTCGCGACTTCCGCAGTGCACTGCAGGAAACGACAGCCTCTTGCGACCTTATGCTGGTGCTGATCGGCAGAAGCTGGGCCGATGCCAAAGATGAAGGCGGACGAACCCGCCTGGAATGGTCCGCGGTGTTACTGGCACATCCCGATCGGATTCATCGAGACCTCGATCCGAGCCACTCCTTCTTCAAGGGTATCGACCTGCCGGTCGAGAGCATCACCTGGAACCAGGCCGAGGAGCTCTGCCTGCGCCTTGCCGCGATTACCGGACGTGCTTACCGATTGCTGAGCGAGGCTGAATGGGAATATGCCTGTCGCGCGGGGACCGCGACCCCCTTCAATTTTGGCCCCACGATCACCCCGGAACTGGCGAATTACTGCGGGACCGGTGGCGCCGTGTGCGGCGATAGCGACGGCAAGCGCGTCGCCTCGGATGTCTACGACGACGTAAAATACAGTTCGGGCTCCTACGGCCAGGGCCCAGTCGGGGTGTTCCGAGCGACGACTACCCGCCCGGGAACATTCCCACCCAATCGGTTCGGGCTTTATGACATGCACGGCAATGTCTGGGAATACTGTCTCGACAAAGGAGCAGACCGCTATTCCGAAGCGCCGTTGGACGGCTCCGCGTACCTTTCTGGACCGAGCGGTAGTCAGCGGATTCTGCGCGGTGGATCTTGGTCACACAGCCCGGCGATTTGCCGGTCTGCTTACCGGGACTATATTGCCGCGGAGGAGGCGGGCTGGCAAGGCCGCATTGGCCTCAGGGTCGTGTGCACGCTTTAGCGCGAAGGAGCCTCAGGGCCGCCATCGAACTCAGCGTCAGGCGCAAGCCGGCGAAAGGCTGATCCGTCGCGAGACCGTTAATTTTCTCTTGTTCCGGCCGCCCGCGCCGGTTCCCCAGGCCGCTTGTCGCGCAGCCGTAGCATTGGGACAAAAGCGAAGGCGAGCGCCGTGGATGCCGCCGACACCAGGATCAGGGGATCAAGATTGCGGTTGAACAGATGTTCATATAGAAACGAGCCGATATTGTCTGACAGCGCCCCCGAGAAATTGGTGATCGACATCAACGCGGCAAAGGCAAACCCTTCTGCTCGCTGTGGGCAGTAATCGGCGGCTAGAGTCAAGGTCGCGACGAAAGCGATCATCCCGGCGAGCCCGCTGAAGAAGTTGATGACCGCGGCCGCCGCTTCATCCCATAGCAGCAGAAACGCAGCCGTCGTCAGGGTGCCGAACAGGATGCTGAAATTCAGCAGCGTTCTTGCCGTGATCCCCTTGAAAAACCGCCGATACAGCAATGCGCCGGCGATCCATCCGGCAGAGCTGATCGAACCGAGGATGCCGATGTATTCCTGAGAAAATTTTAAGTCATCGGTCATGTGATAATAAAGCGGGGTGCCCAACCCCGGGCTCAGGTAATAGAGAAAGAGAAACGCACCGACGAACCAAAGCTCTCTCAGGGTAAAGGCCGCCAGCAGGCTGGTGAAAGTCTTCTTCATTTCCGGCAGGTCGATGCGGCTTCTGGGTTCGCTGATCAGAAACCAAACAGTCGAGACCACGGCGAGCGGAGCGACCACGATGATCGCCGCCGCGGCGTGCAGAGCAGCGGCCGGCGACAGCCGCTCGACTAGCTGACCGCCAATAAAGCCGCTTGCCAGCGCTGCGATGTTGAACCACAGCCACTGCTGATTGACGAAGGCGTCGCTGGCGCCGAGCCGCTGGCCGTTTTCGACGAGGATGGCACCACACAATGTGCTCGAGATCGCCATTGCGTACGCCGTCAGCAATAGAACAAAGATCAGCTCACTGGGCTGAGTAATTTGGGTAACCCAGCAATAGGCGCCGGCAGCCGCCGCGTTGGCAATGACGAGGTAGGCCTTGCGGCGGTAGCCGAAGAGCGGCAGGAAATCCGAAACAATCCCGTAGATCGGCTTGATGATCCAGGGGAGGTTGAGGATCGTCAGATACGCGGTGACCTGGACCGGGGTCCACCCGAAGGTCTGCTTCAGATAATAGTTGAGCGGTTGGGCGATCAAGCCGCCGGTCTGCCCGATTCCTTCTACGACATAGACCAGGCCAAAGAACAGCATGAGCCGATGGATCTGCTCATGCTCTTCAGGCCGAGGGAGTGCCCGCGATGGCGCACCCGGCGCGCCCACGCCCCCTGACAGCGGGCCGCTCCTGGCCGGCTATTTGACCGCGACGATGACTTCGATCTCGACCGGGATGCCCGCCGGCAGCGAACTCATCCCGACCGCCGAGCGGGCGTGCCGGCCCGCCTCGCCAAAGACTTCGACGAAAAGATCCGAGCAGCCGTTGACGACTTTCGGGTGGTCCTCGAAATTGGGCGCGGCGTTGACCATCCCGAGCATCTTGACGATCCCCTCGACCCGATCGAGATCGCCGCCCAACGCATCCTTGATGGCCGCTATCAAAACCAAGCCGATCTGGCGGGCATGCCGGTAACCCTCGTCGACCGACACGCCGGCGCCGAGCTTGCCCCTCGGCATTGTGCCGTCGGCGCTCTCCGGGCCTTTGCCTGAGAGATAGAGCAGGTTGCCGGCCCGCTTGGCATGGACATAGTTGCCGAGCGGGCTGCCGACCTTCGGCAGCGCGATGTTCAGCTCCTTCAGCCGTTGCTCGATGTTCATCTCTGATCTCCCAAACGCGCAGTGCGCATCATAACCAAACGAGCCGGATGCCACATCTTGTCAGCGGCAACGGTATCTGCCGATCTGCGCGCTGCCGTCTTGGTCGTAGGAAACCAGTTCGACACTCTTGCTCGATGACGCGCAATGCGCCTGGGCGAGCGAGTCCGCGACCGCACTATCCGTCTCGTCGGCATACCAGCGCAACGTAATTGTGTCGCGGGATTGCTCGACTGTCCAAGGCGGCCCGCTGCAGCTTGTCACACCGAGCAGCATCGCCAACCCGGCAACCCGTGTGATAGTGAATATTGACACCGACGCCTGCGCCCCGCTGGTTGACCGATAGACATCGGAGGAAACGCCGGGTGGCCGCAATTCGTTGCATCCCGCGCGCTATGCCTCGGTCAGCTGCCGCCAGTCGACGGCGTTGCCGAGCTTCAAGTGCCTGCCGGCCTCGGGCATCGGGTATTTGAGCCCGCTGGCGCAGTTGAAGAGGACGATACGGTCGTCCCGGCGGATCCGGCCGTCGGCGAGCGCCTCCTTGTACGCCGCATAGGTCGCCGCGGTTTCGGGACAGAGCAGAAGCCCTTCCTCGGCTGCGACCTCGCGCCATGCCCGAGCGATCGCGTCCTCAGTGACGGCGATCGCGAAACCGCCGCTCTCGCGCACCGCACGCAGGATCAGAAAGTCGCCGACCGCCTGGGGCACGCGAATACCTGCGGCGAAGGTGTGCGCATTATCCCAGCGCGGTGCGTGTTCGGCTCCTTCTTGCCAAGCCTTTACCATCGGCGCGCAGCCCTCGGCCTGGACCACCACCATCCGCGGCCGTTTATGTCCGATCCAGCCGATTTCTTCGAGCTCGGCGAACGCCTTCCACATGCCTATGATCCCGGTACCGCCACCGGTCGGGTAGAGGATCACATCAGGCAATTGCCAATCGAGCTGTTCGGCGAGCTCGATCCCCATCGTCTTCTTGCCCTCGATGCGATAGGGCTCCCGGAGCGTCGAGCAGTTGAACCAGCCGACCTCCCGCTCGCCTTCGGTGACCAGCTTGCCGCAATCGTCGATCAAGCCGTCGACGAGGAACACTTTGGCGCCCTGCATGGCGATCTCGCGGATGTTGACCGCCGGTGTATCATCGGGGCAGAAGACATGGGCCTTGATGCCGGCCCGCGAGCAATAGGCGGCCATCGCGGCCCCGGCATTGCCGTTGGTCGGCATCGCCATAGCGCTGACCCCGAGCTCTTTGCCCATCGATACCGCGAGCGCCAAGCCCCGCGCCTTGAACGAGCCGGTGGGAAGACGCCCCTCGTCCTTGACCAGGATCTCGCCGCCTTTGGTCAGCCGGGCCGCGATCCGCGGAAGCGAGATCAGCGGTGTAACCACCTCGCCGAGCGAGACCACGTTCTCCGGCCGGCGCACCGGCAGCAGCTCGCGATAGCGCCAGAGTGTCTGCGACCGAGTGGCGAGCACCTCACGGGGCAGCGCGCGACGGACGCCGGCTAGGTCATAGCGGACGAGCAAAGGCCGGCCGGCCTTTGACAAATTCTGCAATGTGTCGGCGGGATAGCGCTCGCCGGTCAGACTGCACTCGAGATGCGTGACGAAGGTCGAGAGTTCACCGAACGCCCCATTATGTTCAAGCATTTACTCCTCCCGCGGCAATCACCTTCTCCGCCGGCACGGGAGAGGGTGGCGTACAGGAGACGGGCTGATCTTTTAGTTGATCAGTCCGTAGAACTTGCCGGCGTTCTCGCAGGTCATCTTGCGGGTGATTTCGGCCGGCAGGTGGCTGAACTGCTCGTCGATGTACTTTTTCGACTCCGGCCAAACCCCGTCGGGATGCGGGTAGTCGGAGCCCCACATCAGGGTCTCGACCCCCATTTCCTCGATCAGCTTGGTGCCGACGCGGTCGAATTGGAACGTCGCCTTGCACTGGTTGCGCCAGTATTCGCTCGGCAGCTTCTTGAGCTTGAGGTCCTGATACTGGTCCTTGTACTCGAAATCCATGCGGTCGATGACATACGGGATCCAGCCGATGCCGCTCTCGCCGAACACGACACGGATGTTCGGGAAGCGCTCGAACACCGCCGCCCCCATCAGGTCGGTCAGTATCGTCGCCAGGGTCATCTGGAAGCGGCACAGGCCGCTATAGGTCATCCGCCTTGCGATCGCCGGTTCCAAGGACTTGCGCAGCTCGGGGTCGGTCGCCGGGAAGGTGTGGAAGTGCAGCGGCAATTGCGTCTCGTTCACCGCTTCCCACAGCGGGTCCCACATCGGGTGCCACATCGGCGTCATGTGCCAGGAGCAGGACAGCTCGACTCCCTTCATGCCGAGCTTCGCGACGCGCCGGACCTCCGCCGCCGCCCCCTCGATGTTGCTGTAGGGCAGGCAGGCCAGCCCGATCATGCGGTCGGGATAGGTGCTCGAGAAACTGTGCTGGAAATCGTTGTAGATGCGCAGCATCTCGTCGGCGGCCTTGGGATCCTTCATCTTGGCGCAGGCGGCGAGGATGCCGTAGATGACCTCGGCGTCGATGCCGTCGCGGTCCATCTCCTTGATCCGCAGGTGCGGATCGCCCGGCCGGCGGTGGCCTTTTTTGACGTAGTCGTCGTAAAGGCCAGCTTCGTGCATCTTGTCAACGCGCAATTGCTTGCCCGGAACGTAATCCGAGCCGACCGCGCCGACACCGCCGGGCTTGCCATAATCGGCGCCGTTGTTGTCGATCCAGCGCTCGGTCCCGTCCGGCCGTTTGTCGACATAGGGCATCTGGTCCCTGAGCTTGCTCGATGCGTTCGCGGTGAACAGATCGGGCGGCAGCCAGATCATGTCGAGATGACAATCGGCCGAGATGCGCTGGTACTGCATAACCTATCCTCCGCTCAGGTCTCCTGGTGCCAAGTGTACTTTACCGAGCGTAAGACGGGCATCCTACGCCGATCTACGCAACTCTCCGATGCGGCTTGATCAACCCTGTGCTTGGCGGCCGAGAGCCGGATCGAGCCGCTCTCGGCCCGGGGTTCTCCTCAGGACGACCCCTTCCAGCGTTGCCAGAGCCCGAGCGCTCCGAGGACGAGAAACGATCCGACGATCGCCGCGACGACGTCTCGCAACGAGATCCGCACACTGTCGAGCCCCGGGAACAGTCCCAGCAGCCAGAACAGCAGACCGCCGACGAGGGCGCCGACCAACCCCAGCCCCAGGTTCCGCCAAACGCCAAA